>DASXQC010000878.1:0-6354 GCA_036493235.1 Reyranella sp. | reverse complement strand
TACTGGGCGAGGTGCTCGCGCTCCTTGCCGCCGCCGCAGGCGTCGACCCGGATCATCTGCAGGCGATAGAGGATCGTGCCGATCACCGGCATCCTGAACAGCTCCTGCATGGCGACGAAGGCGATGCCGGGGATGTCGGCTGCCAGCAGGATGCCGTCGACCTCGCTGTGATGCTTGCACGAGAGCAGGGCCGGGCCGTGCTTGGGCAGGTATTCGCGGCCGCGCACCTCGACGGTCATGCCGCCGATCCAGCGCATGCCCCAGCGGATCGCCCGGGCGTAGCCCTGCAGCAGCGCGCGCAGCGGACGCGGGCTGGGGATCGGCGCCAGCATGATGCCGACCAGCGCCGCCAGCAGGGTGAGGGTGTAGGCGTAGAGGTTGAAGGCAGTGGAGCGGATCATGGGTCTGATAATAGTGAGTGATCACTCACTTTGTCAAGACCCCTGCCAGGCGCACGAAATCGGCCACCGCCAGCTCCTCCGCCCGGGCAGTGGGGGAAAGGCCGAGCCCTTCCAGTACCGTCACCGGGTCGGCGAACAGGCTGCCCAGCGCGCCGCGCAACATCTTGCGGCGCTGGCCGAAGGCGGCGGCCGTGACCTTCTCCAATGGCGACAGGTCAGCCAAACGCTGGCTGGCCGGGCGTGGCGTCAGGTGGGCCACGGACGAGGTCACCTTGGGTGGCGGCACGAAGGCAGCCGCAGGGATGTCGAACAGCCGGCGGATCTCGCAGACATGCTGGGCAAGCACCGACAGCCGGCCGTAGTCCTTGGTGCGTGGCACGGCGACCAGGCGGTCGACCACCTCCTTCTGGAACATCAGCACCATGTCGGCGATCGCGTCGGCCTGCTGCAGCCAGCGCACCAGCAGGGGCGTGGAGATGTTGTAAGGCAGGTTGGCGACGATACGGCGCGGCACGGGGCCGAGGCTCGCCGGATCGATCTTGAGTGCGTCGGCCTGGATGACCTGAAGGCGTCCGTCTGATGCCGCCTGCAGTTCGGCTAGCGCATCCAGCGCGCGGGGATCGACCTCGATGGCGACAACCTTCGCGGCGCCCTCGAGCAATAGCGCGCGCGTGAGCCCGCCCGGGCCGGGGCCGATCTCGATGACGGTGCCCTGGTCGATCGACGGGGCGGCGCGGGCGATCCGGCGCGTCAGGTTGAGGTCGAGCAGGAAGTGCTGGCCGAAGCGCTTGCGGGCATCGAGCCCGTGCTTGGCGATCGTCTCGCGCAGCGGCGGCAGGGCCGCTACGTCCATCGCTCAGGTCCCGCGCCGGCGCGCCATGTCGTCGGCCATCGCGAGGGCCGCGATCAGGCTCGCCGGATCGGCGCGGCCGGTGCCGGCGATGTCGAGCGCCGTGCCGTGGTCCGGCGAGGTGCGGACGAAGGGCAGGCCGAGGGTGACGTTGACGCCGCCCGAGAAGTCGATGGTCTTGATCGGGATCAGCGCCTGGTCGTGATACATGCAGAGCGCGGCGTCATAGGTCGCGCGCGCCGCCGGATGGAACAGCGTGTCGGCCGGCGCGGGGCCGCGCACGTCGATGCCTTCGGCGCGCAAGGTCTCGATCGCCGGAGCGATGATGCGGCTCTCCTCGTCGCCCATCGCACCCTGCTCGCCGGCATGGGGGTTGAGCGCGGCGACCGCGAGCCGCGGCCGTGAGAGGCCGAACAGGGATTTGAGTCCCGCCGCCGTGATGCGGCCGGCGCGCACGATGACGTCGGGCGTCAGCGCGTGCACGGCATCGGCGAGCGACAGGTGGATGGTTACCGGCACCACGCGGAGCTCGGGGCAGGCCAGCATCATGGCGACGTCCTGGCCGCCCGCCAGCTCGGCCAGGAACTCGGTGTGGCCGGGGTGGGGGAAACCCGCGTCCTGCAGCGTCTTCTTCTGGATCGGGTTGGTGGCAAAGCCGGCGATCTTGCCGGCCTGCGCGAGCCTGGTCGCGCGCTCGATCGCCTCGAGCGTGGAGGCGGCATTGACCGGATCGGGCTGGCCGGCCTTGGCTGGCGCCTTCAGGTTCACCCGCAGCACCGGCAGCGCGGTCGCGAACACCGCCGATGCTTCGTCGGGCCCGGCAATCTCGCGCACCGGCACGGCAAGGCCGAGCTTGGCGGCCAGCGCGGCCAGCCGCACCGGATCGTCGATCGCGAAGAAGGGCCGGCTGCTATTGCGCGCCAGCCATGCCTTGAGGGTGAGTTCGCCGCCGACGCCGGCCGGCTCGCCCATGGTGACGGCGAGCGGCAGCGGCGCGGTCATGGCTGCTTGACGATGTCGACGGTGGCGGTGCGGCGCAGGTCGCGCATATAGCGCCGGCTCGCGGCCTCGAGTTTCTGCAGCAGGATCTGCTGGCCGATCACCTCACGGGTCGGCAGGCCGTTGGCACCTTCCTTGCTGCACAGCGCCACGACCTGCAGGCCCTCGGCGACGCGGAACGGTCCGGCGGTGCCTCCGGGCGCCAGCTTGGGGATCTGATCGTACATCTCGCGGTTGGCCTGGAGCTGGCCAGCCTGCACGGTCAGCGTGCCGGAGGTGGCGCCCTTGATCTCGCGTTCCCGGCTGCGCAGGTCATCGCAGGTGCGGACCCCGGCCATGGCCTTCTGCGCCTCGCCGGTGGCGCGGGCGACTTCGTCCGCCGATGCGTTGATCGGCAGCGCCAGCGTCATCTGCACCAGGTTCAGCTTCACGTCGTCGGGCCGCGACTGGGCGTACTGGCGGCGGTCGATCACCAGCAGGATGTGATAGCCCGAGGGCGAGCGGATCGGGTCGGATGCCTGGCGCAGCGGCAGCTTCTCGATCGCGGCATCGACCGCAGGGTCGAGCGAGCCCGGCAGGACCCAGCCGAGGTCGCCGCCCTGCTGCGCCGTCGCACCGTGCGAGAACTGTTGTGCCAGAGCCGGGAAGGCGGCGCCCCGCCGCAGCTGTTCGACCACACGGTCGGCGCTGCGCTTGGCTTCGTCAGCCTGCTCGACCCGGTCGACCGGGATGAAGATCTCGGCGACCCGCGATTCGGTCTTGCCGGCGTTGGTGCGGATGCGGGCCAGGCCGTCGTCGATCTCGGCGTCCGACACGTCGACCTGGGGCCGCACCCTGCGGCGCACGATCTTGGCCCACGAGATGCCCGCTTCGATCTGCTGCGAGGCAATTTCGAAGGGCACGCCGATCTGCTGCAAATACTGCTTGAACTGGCCGGGCTGCAGGTTGGCGCCACGCTCGATCTCGGAAACCCGCTGGTTGATCTCCGCCTCGGACGCCTTCACGCCGAGCGCCGTGGCATTCTGTATCTGCAGGCGCTCGTCGATCATCTGCCGCAGGAGCTGCGGTGCCAGCCGCTGCTGCAGGTCGGCTGAGTCCTGCATGCCGGCGCTTTTGATGGCGAAGGTGATGCGCTCCTTGAGCGCAAAGTCGGTGATGGCATCGCCATTCACCTTGGCCACCACGCGCACGGCCTGGGCCGAAGCGTAGCCGGAGGCCAGGATGAGAATGAGGGAGAGCAAGGCGCGAAGGGGCGCGAACATTGAGCACGGAGGGTTGAGGAGAGGGGTGGGCATTATATTCGGCGACTCCATTGCAGCAACTTGACGCTCCCCAGCCGGTAGTTTAGCCGATTGGAAGAATTGGGAGGCTGGGCTTTCGTGCCAGACGGGCAGCGACCGAGCAAGACACCGGACTTGTGGGACATGGTTGCTTCCGGCGTCGGATATCATCTAGACAATTTCGGCCGTTGGCTTATCGCCAGTTCGCCACGGATGGGCGGCGCTTATGCCGCACTGCTGGCGCCCGCCGAGCCCCGACCGCGGCCGCGGCCGCGTTGGCACTTCGCCCAGGAGTACTACGAGGAGCGCCGTTGGCTCGCCTGCCGGCGGGGTGCCCTGTGGGAAGCCGCACGCGGGCGGTTCGAGGTGCCACTGACCGTGAGGTGGTATCGCGGCACCACGGTCGACGTGATCCTGGGCAACGACAACAGCCTCTGCCTCTATGTCTGCGGCGCGTTCGAGCCCAACGAGTTCGCCTTCCTCGACAAGGTGCTGCGGCCCGGCATGGTGTTCGTCGATGTCGGTGCCAACGACGGCTACTACACGCTGTTCGGCGCCCAGAAGGTCGGCAAGCGAGGCCGCGTGCTGGCGGTCGAGCCCTCGAGCCGCGAGCAGGCCAACCTCCAGCGCAATATTGCCCGCAATGGCCTTGCCAACGTCACGGTGATCCCGGCAGCGCTGGGCGCCGCCTGCGGCACGGCGCAGCTTCGGCTGGCCCAGGGTGCTCATTCCGGCCACAACACGCTGGGCGGCTTCGCCAACGAAGGCGTGCAGGCCGAGAGCGTCGAGCGGGTGCAGGTGCGGACCCTCGACGATGTGGTGGCCGAGCAGAAGCTCGACAGGGTCGACGTCATCAAGGTCGATGTCGAGGGCGCCGAGGCGAGCGTGATCGCCGGTGGCAAGTCGACGCTGTACACCATGCGGCCGCTGATGCTGCTGGAAATCAGCGACAAGGCCCTGCGCGGGCAGGGCAGCGACGCGCAGAAGCTGATCGCCACGGTGCGTGACGAAATGGAGTACGAGATCGCAGTGTTCTCCGCCCGGACCGGCGGGCTCGAGCTGCTCGACAGCAACGGCGATTTGTCCCTGAACGTGGTCGCCATGCCGCGCGAGCGCGTGGCCCAGATCCTGGCCACGGTAGCGGCGTGAGCCGCGGACCCCACACCGCCGCCGCCTACATTCCCGGGCGTCTGCACCAGTGGGCGACCGGGCATGCGCTGCCGCTGTGGGCCGAGACCGGCTTCGATACCGAGCACGGCCGGTTCTTCGAGCTCCTCAACCTGCAGGGTGAACCGATCCATGACACGCCGCATCGCCTCACGGTGCAGGCGCGGCAGATCCACACCTATGCAGTCGCGCAGAAACGCGGATGGTACCGGGCCGGCGACAAGATCGAGCAGGCCTACCGCTCGATGCTGCGCGACTACCGGCGCGACCGGAGTTGGGCCTTCTCCGTGCATCGCAACGGCGAGCCCTGCGACCCGCGGCGCGACTTCTACGCCCATGCCTTCGTGCTGCTGGCGATCGGTAGCCTGGTCGGGTTGACCGGCGACCGCGCACCGCTGACGGTGGCCGACGAGCTGCTGGCCTGCCTCGATACGGATTTCGGGGCGCCGGAGGGCCATCTCGAGGCACTCCCGTTGGTTACCGGGCCGCGGCGCCAGAACCCGCACATGCACCTGTTCGAGGCGCTGCTGAACCTGTGGATGAATACGCGCGAGCCGCGCTATTTGGAGCGTGCCGGCAAGATCCTCGACCTGTTCGAGCGGCGCTTCTTCGATCCGCAGGCTGGCGTGCTGCTCGAATATTTCGACGACACTTTCACGCCGGCGCCCGAGCGGATCGTCGAGCCGGGCCATCACTGCGAATGGGCTTGGCTGCTGCACTGGTACCAGCGTGAGACGGGCACGCCGATCAAGCACTATGTTGAGCCCCTGCTGGCCCATGTCGAACGACATGGCATCGACCAGGCGGGGCTGCTGCCCGACGAGCTGCTGGCCGATGGCACGGTGCGCACGGCCTCGCGGCGCACCTGGCCCATGACCGAGGCCGTCAAGGCCTTCGCCGTGCACGGCCGTCACGAGCGGGCGGAAGCGCTGGCTGACGGCCTGCACAGCCATTTCCTGTCGGGCGCGGCACCAGGTGGCTGGATGGACCGATTCGACGCCCAAGGCCGGCCCATGGCCGACAATATGCCGGCCAGCACGCTCTATCACGTCATGGGCATCCTGGTGGAGCTCGAACCGTCGTGACCATAGCCGTGCTGGGCGGCACGGGCCTGATCGGCCGGCACGTGATCGCGGCTTTGCAGGGAGTCGGACTTCCGGTCGTGGCGACAGCCAATCGTCGGCCGGCTTTCGAGCTGGAGGGCGTCGACTGGCGGCAAGCGGATCTCACACAGCCGGATGCGGCACACGCCGCCGTGCGCGGCAGCCGAAGCGTCGTGATCTGTGCCGGACGTCTCTCGACTGCCGCGGAGCTCAAGCGCGATCCGGTCGGATCGGTCACGACGACCTTGCGCATCGGTATCAACGCCCTCGAGGCCGCCGCGGCCGAAGGCGTCGAGCGGGTGGTGCTGGTGAGCTCGACCACCGGCTATCCGGCCGGCGCCGGGCCCAAGCGCGAGGACATGATGTTCACCGGCGACCCGCCGGGAGACTGGTTTGGCGTCGGCTGGGTGCACCGCTTCCTGGAGAAGCAGCTCGACTGGTATTGCCGCCTCCAGCGCATTGGCGCGGGAATCGCGCTGCGGCCCACCCTGGTCTACGGGCCGCACGACGACTTCGATCCGGCGTCGGCGCATTTCGTGCCGTCGTTCATCCGC
>DASXQC010000877.1:0-4015 GCA_036493235.1 Reyranella sp. | reverse complement strand
CGCTCGAAGCCGAAGCCGTCCTCGAACACGAACGGCAGCATGCCGCAGCGGTCGGGATCGGTGTCGGTCCAGATGTGCGAGCGATAGCTCTTGTAGCCGGAGTCCTTGCCCTCGAGGAACGGCGAGTTGGCGAACAGCGCGGTCGCCAGCGGCTGCAGCGCCAGCGATACCCGGAACTTCTTCACCATGTCGGCTTCGGACGAGAAGTCGAGGTTGGTCTGCACCGTGCAGGTGCGCAGCATCATGTCGATGCCGAGCTTGCCGCGCTTGGGCATGTACTCGCGCATGATCTTGTAGCGGCCCTTGGGCATCCAGTGGACGTCCTCGCGCTTCCATTCCGGCGCGAAGCCGAGGCCGATATAGCCCGCGCCTATCTCGCCCGCGACCTCGTTGACCTCGCGGATGTGCTGCTCGTTCTCCTCGGCGGTCTCGTGCATCGTCTCGAGCGGCGCGCCCGACAGCTCGTACTGCCCGCCCGGCTCGAGCGTGATGCTTGCCTTGTCGCGCGCGAGCGCGATGATGTTGTTGCCCTCGGTCACCGGCTCCCAGCCGAAGCGGCGCATGCCTTCCAGCATGGCGCGCACGCTGCGCTCGCCGTCATAGGGCAAGGGCTTCAGCGTCGCCTTGTCGAAGCCGAACTTCTCGTGCTCGGTGCCCATGCGCCAGTCGGCGCGGGGCTTGTTGCCGGCAGCAAAGTACTCGATCAGCTGCTGCCGATTTTGAATCGGCGCGCCGCCACCCGACGGAGGTGCGGACATGCGTGACTTCTCCCGGTTCACCTCGCATCCCCCTCAAAAGGAAGAATGGGACGGAGGCGGCGCGGTCGCATGAGCTTTCCTCACGCGAGCCTGCGGCTGGTTCATGATGTTCGAATCCCCTCTCCCACACCGGCGGGGGAGCGCGCAAGACTCTAAACGGCACCTCTGGATGAGCGATAATCGCTGGACAAACGGGGCGTCGGCTGCCGCCAGTCACCGACCAACGCCTGCCAGCAGGCCAAGGCTGCCAGTGCCGCCGTATCGGCCCGCAGGATGCGCGGACCGAGGCCGACAGCCGTCACATCCTTCATGCGACGGAGCGCCGTGAGCTCCCGCTCGGCGAAGCCGCCCTCGGGCCCGATCACGATCCCCCAGGGCGCCGCGCGGGCCGACTCGTCGAGCCCGGCCAGCACCTCGGCGATCGGCGGGCCGCCGCCGGTCTCGTCGCACATCAGCAGCCGGCGCCCGGCCGGCCACTCCGACAGAAGCTTCATCAGGTCGACCGGCACCCTCACCTCGGGCACCGACAGCCGCTCGGTCTGCTCCGCCGCCTCGACGGCGTTGGCGCGCAGGCGCTCGACATTCACGCGCTCGACCGCGGTGTGCTGCGTCAGCACGGGCTGCAGCACGGCGACGCCGAGCTCGGTCGCCTTCTCGGCGATGTAATCGATGCGCGCCCGCTTGATCGGCGCGAAGCACAGCCAGAGATCGGGCTCGATCGCCTGCGGGCGCGTCTGCGCCGTCACTTGCGCTGCCGCGCCTTTCTTGCCGCGCAACGATAGCTCGGCCGACCATTCGCCATCCCGGCCGTTGAACAACAGCAATGGCGCGCCTTCGGCACGGCGCATCACGTGGCGCAGGTAGTGGGCCTGCGCCTCGCTCAGCTCCACGATGCCCGCGGATAAGTCAGCTTCCGTGAATAGACGCGTCGCACTCATGTGGGCCATGATGCCGCCATGAGCGCAGGCCCGACAACCGGGGGCTTCACCGACATCGATCGCCAGCACTGGATGCTGCGCTACCTGCCGCCCTGGCTGCGCCCATACGGGCGGCTGGCGCGCTGGGACCGGCCGATCGGCACCTGGCTCCTGATGCTGCCGTGCTGGTGGTCGGTCGCGCTGGGCAGCGGGCCGCACTTGGGCAACTCGACCGGCTGGAGCAGCTTGCTCAGCTGGGGCAACTTGGTCGGCTGGTTCGCCCTGTTCGCGATCGGCGCCTTTGCCGCGCGCGGCGCGGGCTGCACCTGGAACGACATCGTCGACCGCGACATCGACGCCAAGGTCGAGCGCACGCGCGGCCGGCCATTGCCGTCGGGCGAGGTCAAGCTCAGGGGCGCGCTGATCTGGATGGTCGTGCAGTCGATCGTCTGCATCGCCGTCCTGTTCAAGCTCAACAAGACCGCGGGCGGCATCGCCCTGCTGTCGGTCGCGATCGTCGTGATCTACCCCACGATGAAGCGCTTCATGTCCTGGCCGCAGGTCGTGCTGGGCCTCGCCTTCAACTGGGGCGCGCTGGTCGGCTACGTGGCAGTCACCGGCACCCTGTCCTGGGCGACGGTCGCGCTCTACTGGGGTGGCGTCTCCTGGACCCTGGTCTACGACACGATCTACGCCATGCAGGACGAGCGCGATGATTCGATCATCGATGTCCGCTCGACGGCGCGCCGCTTCGGCGACCAGCCTCGGCGCTGGCTCACGCTGTTCGCCGGGCTGTCGATGATCGCCTGGGCGCTCGCGGGTTACCTCGCCCCTCTCCATCCGATCTACTACGCCGGCCTGCTGCTGATCGCGCTGCACTTCGGTTGGCAGATCGTCACCCTCAAGCCGGACGACCAGGCCGACTGTCACGCCAAGTTCCTAGCGAACAAGTATGTCGGCTTCCTGCTGACCGCCGCCATCGTCGTCGCGAACCTGCTTTGAATGGCGCGATTGCCGGACGATCCCGAAGGCTTCATCCGCACCAACACCGCCCTCGAACGGCCGGCGATGGTGCCGGAGTTCCAGTTGTGGCTCGCCACCGAGTACGTGCCGATCTGGCAGGCGACCGAGGCGTGGCTGGAGGAGCAGAACGTCGACCCGCCCTACTGGGCCTTCTGCTGGCCGGGCGGCCAGGCGGTCGCACGCTACCTGCTCGATAACCTGGACACAGTCCGCGGCAAGCGGGTGATCGACTTCGCGGCCGGCTCGGGCGTGTCGTCGTTGGCGGCGGCGCAGGCCGGTGCCGCCGCAGTCGTCGCCAACGACATCGACCTGCTGTCGCTGGCCGCCGCGCGCCTCAACGCCAGCGCCAACGGTCTGGCGATCGAGGTCAGCGCCGACGATTGGCTGGCTAAGCCCGAAACCGCCCCGCCGGCCGACGTCGTGATCGCGGGCGACGTCTGCTACGAGCGCGAGATGTCGGCGCGGGCGCTGGCCTGGCTGCGCGGCCACGCCAATGCCGGCCGGCTGGTCATCCTGGGCGATCCGGGCCGCAACTACTTCTCGGCCCAGGGCTTGCAGGAACTGGCGCGCTACGACATCCCGACCTCGCTGCAGCTCGAGAACCGCGGCATGCGCGAAACTGTCGTCTGGCGCGTGATGCCGCATCCGGGCGATGTTAGAATTCCTTAACTGTTCTTTCACAAGTGCTTCGAGGTAAAGCGGCTCATGCCCCCAAAGACTTCGAAGGCCACGTTGAAGCCCAACGACTTCGCGACGCTGTACGACGGCTTCGACGCGCCGGTGTCGCGCTTCGACTGCGGCCGCAAGTGCGCTCCGCTGAACGGCGGCGAGCCGGTCTGCTGCTCGACCCAGAACGCCGTGCCGGTGGTGCACAAGGTCGAGTTCGACCTGCTGAAGACCCGCACCGACCTGTGGAAGAAGTTCAAGCCCTACGACTACGCCACCCGGCAGATCGTCGAGGAGCTGACTAGCGACTGCATGGCGATCACCTGCAAGGGCGTGCGGTACTGCGAGCGCGACAACCGCACCATCGCCTGCCGCGGCTTCCCCTTCTACCCGTACCTGACGCGGGAGAAGGAGTTCGTCGGGCTCGGCACCTACTGGGTGTTCGAGGACCGCTGCTGGATGATGTCCAATCTCGAGATCGTCGACCAGGCCTTCATCGACCAGTTCGTCGCCACCTACGAGGCGCTGTTCGTCAAGGACCCGAGCGAGTTCACGACCTACGTCGGCTTCTCGGCCTCTGCGCGCCGCACCTACTCGCGCTGGAAGCGCGAGATCCCGCTGGTGAGCCGCACCGGTGAGCTGCTGATCGTC
>DASXQC010000876.1:0-3617 GCA_036493235.1 Reyranella sp. | reverse complement strand
TCGTGGCCGTCGCGCGGCACGTTCATGACCGCGGCCAGGCTGGTTGGCACCGCGCCGCCGACGGTGACCTTGTTGCGCTCGATGATGCTCCAGAAGTCGCGCACCACGTTGGGATTGCGCGCACCGAGCGGCGTCGGCAGCAGGACCGTCCAGCCGTTGGCGAACGGCGACAGCCCGCCGATGATCGAGCCGCCAACATGGAACTGCGGCAAGGGGTTGATCATCACCGTGCCCGGCCCGAGGTCGAAGATCAGCACGTTGGTCCAGGCGGCGAGCGTCAGCGCGCCATGGGTGTGGCGCGCGAGCTTCGGCAGACCAGTGGTGCCGCCGGTGTGGAACAGCGCCGCGAGCGTGTCGCGCTCCAGCGTCTTGGGCGCGATCAGCCTGTCGCCCGGCTGCTGGGCGAGCGCCGATTCGAAGTCGATCACGCCCGCCGGCACCGGGCCCTCGCCGCCGGCGCGGAAGACCTTGAGGCCGGGCAGGAGGCGGCGGATCTCCTCGACCTTGGGCCAGATGTCGGCGAACAACGACGGATCGGCCGCGACCACGGCCTTGGTGCCGGCCTCCTTCATGATGCCGGCGATCTGCGAGGCGTTGAGGAAGTAGTTCACCGGATTGGCGACCGCACCGATCTCCGCGCCCCATAGCGCGACGAAGGTCTCCGGCACGCCCGGCATCAGGATCGTGACGGTGTCGTTCGGGCCGATGCCCTCGGCGTGGAACAGGTTGGCCGCCTGGATCACCTGCTTCAGCATCTCGGCGTAGGTGACGTCGCGCGCCGGGTCGTTGGGCGTGGTCCCGGAGAGCGAACGGAACGCGATGCGGTCGGCGTATTGCGCGCCGCTGTCGCGCACGATCTCGAACACGTTCTTCTGCCGGATGCGCTCGGTCACCGGAGTCTTCTCGAGCTCGACGATGTCGGCGTGCGTGCGGATTTTCATGGAGGTGAGTTGAGCAGAGACGCGGTGGCCTTAGCAATCCTCCCCATTTGAATGGGGAGGAATATCCTAAGCTGTCGCGTTCCGGGCGACGACCTCGCGGTAGAAGGAGGCGCTGAGCTTGGGGGTGCGCTTCTGGGTGGCGAAGTCGACATGGATCACGCCGAAGCGCTTGCTGTAGCCGTCGACCCATTCGAAGTTGTCGAGCAGGCTCCACAGGAAGTAGCCGCGCACCGGCACTCCCTCGGCGGTCGCGCGCTGCAGCTGCGTCAGGTAGCTGCGCAGGTACATCACGCGGTCCATGTCATAGACCGTGCCGTCCGCGGCCGGCTGGTCGGCGGCCGAGGTGCCGTTCTCGGTGATATAGATGTCCTTGATGCCCCACAGCTTGGCGGCGTGGCGTGGCGCCCAGTACATCGCCTCGGGGCCGATCCGCAGCCAGTCCGACGCCATGTGCGGATGCGAGGCCTGGAACGGCAAGACTGACCAGCCGGGCTTGGCCTCGCTCGCCACCACGTACTGGCTGGGCGTGTAGACGTTGAGGCCGACGAAATCGACCGGGCTGGCGATGATCTCGAGGTCGCGCGCCGTGAACTTCGGGGCGTTCGCGCCGGCGTCGGCGAGATAGGCGTCGGTGTAACGCCCTTCGAGCATCACCGTGAGATAGGGCGCGTTCAGCTCGCGCGTCGCCAGCTCGGCGGCGCGGATGTTCTCCGCCGTCTCGACCGCCGGCAGCGCCGTGCCGATGTTCTCTGCCGGCCCGACCCTGGTGCCGGGCCTCGCGTTGGCGCGGATCGCCTGAACGGCGAGGCCGTGCGCCAGCACTGCGTGATGCCGCACCTGGTTGAGCGCGGCCGGGTCGAGCTTCAGTCCGGGCGCGAAGATGCCCTCGCGGTAGCCCAGCTCGACGAAGGTCGACATCTCGTTGAGTGTGAAGAAGTTGCCGACCCGATCGCTCAGCCGGCGCGCGACTTCGGCCGCATAGTCGCCGAGCGCCAGCGCGGTGTCGCGCGTCTGCCAGCCGCCCTTGTCCTGCAGCGCCTGCGGCAGGTCCCAGTGATAGAGCGTGGGGAACGGCTCGATGCCCGCCTCGAGCAGCCCGTCGACCAGCCTGTCGTAGAAGGCGAGGCCCTTGGCGTTGAGCGCGCCGCTTCCGTCGGGGAAGAGCCGCGGCCAGGCGATCGAGAAGCGATAGGTCCGGGCGCCCATCGCCTTCATGAGCGCGACGTCTTCCTTGTAGCGATGATAATGGTCGGCGCTGACGTCGCCGGTCGAGTCGTCGGCGATGCGGCCGGGCTGGCGCACGAAGCCGTCCCAGATCGACAGCCCACGCCCATCCTCGTTCACCGCGCCCTCGACCTGGTAGGACGAGGTCGCCGTCCCCCAGCGGAAGCCCGCAGGAAAGCGCAGCCCCCCTGACGGCGGCGCAGACGGCGTGCGGGCGGCGGCGCGTCGGGTCATGAACGTACCAAGAGTCGCGAGTGAACCCGCCGCAAGCAACGCGCGGCGGGGGAGCGTGGGCTGAGTCACAAGGCGAACCTAGCAGAGGACGTGCCAGCGCAGGCTGTGCAATTTCCCGGGAACTATTGTCGCGGCGGCAGAGGATGGGCCGGGTAGAAGTCGGCGATAAAGAGCAGGGCGCGGCGCTGCTCCGGTGTCAGGCGCGAGGAGCCCTCGGGAGGCTCCCAATCCGGATCTTCAGCTTGTCGAAATTCGATCTCGCGGTATTTCTGATCGAGGCCCAGAATGATCTCGCGGATGTCCTCGGGAAGCGGCTCGACGGAGTCAATGACAACCCTGTTGTCGTCGATCTCCACGCCCGCCTTCCGATCGAACCAATGCACGGACTGTATTGTCGTGCGACGAGCGAAGATCCGGTCCTCGTGCACCTGCAGTGTAAGGCAGATATAGCTCGGCCCGCTGTCGGGCCGCATGCTGGCGTGAAATATGTCGCCAACGCCGATTCTTCTCAGTGCTACTTTGCGCTCAGTCATTTCCGATCGAGAGTAAATGGCTCCAAGATTTCACTTTGTTCGCGCCCAGGCGCATTTTCAACTCCGAGTCTCTTCACGGCGCATTTCCAACAAAGGATCTTGCCTTCGACCCGATACGCACCGGTCGTGCCCGAATCGCCGCCGCTAGCGCAGTAGCCTTGGCATTTCAGGTCCACCAGTGGGAGGAAGCGATATCGACATCGGTGTCCTCCTTCGGTCTACGTCCCAGCAACGTTTCCCGCGGAGTGGGTATGTCAGTTGTGAAGACCTTTGTCGTGTCGGGTGTCTCCCAGCCCCATTCGAGAGGGTATCTGCTCATGCGCTCAATATAAGAGCGCAAGGCGGGCCATCCCGTGACAGGGGGTGACAGCTGACTGAAAGTGCCTGGAATGCACGCGGGCGTACATTTTGGCGCTGTCACGACCGCGACAGTGCCGATGACAGTGTTCGCTACGACGCAGGGTTACCGCTGGAACTTGCCAGTGAGGGTCGTCCGTTCGAGCGTGTTGAAGTGGAGCTGGAAGCCGACGATGGCGGCCGAGGTGTCGGCGTTGACTGGCAGGCTCTCCTCCTTCACTGCGAACACGGTGAACTGGTAGCGGTGCGGGCCGTGGCCCTCGGGCGGGCAGGGGCCGCCGTAGCCCGGCTTGCCGAAGTCGGTGCGGGTCTGCAGCGCGCCCTTCGG
>DASXQC010000875.1:0-16542 GCA_036493235.1 Reyranella sp. | reverse complement strand
CATGGCTGAGCCCATCCTCAAGGTCAGCAACATCGAGACCTACTACGGGCCGATCATGGCGATCCGGGGCGTCTCATTCGACGTGCCCAAGAGCAGCATCGTCACCATCCTGGGCGCCAACGGCGCGGGCAAGACGACGGTGCTGAAGACGGTCTGCGGCGTGATGGATCCGCAGAAGGGCAACGTCGTGTTCGAGGGCCGCGAGATCCACCGTCAGGATCCCGACAAGGTGATGCGGCTCGGCATCAGCCACGTGCCCGAGGGCCGCGAGGTCTTCCCGTTCCTGTCGGTGCGCGAAAACCTCGCGATGGGCGCCTACACGCGGCGCGATCCCGACGGTGTGGCGCAAGACCTCGAGGCGGTGTTCGGCTACTTCCCGGTGCTGAAGGAGCGCGCCGACCAGCGCGCCGGCTCGCTGTCGGGCGGCGAGCAGCAGATGCTGGCGATCAGCCGCGCGCTGATGGCGCGGCCCAAGGTGATGCTGCTCGACGAGCCGTCGCTCGGCCTGTCGCCCAAGCTGGTCAAGGACATCTTCGAGATCGTCGTGCGCATCAACCGCGAGCGCGGCGTCACCATCCTGCTGGTCGAGCAGAACGCCAACATGGCGCTGCAGACCGCGGACTACGGCTACGTGCTGGAGGTCGGCCGCATCGTCATGGCCGATACCTGCCAGCGCCTGCTGGAGAAGGAAGACATCAAAGAATTTTACCTGGGTATCAAAGAGCAAGGCGCCCGCGGCAAGCGGCGCTGGAAGAAGCGCAAGACGTGGCGGTAGCAACCGGACGTTAGGGAGAGGCGCGCATGGATGGCTTTGACGGGCGTATCGAGGTCGAGGGTTGCGACACGATTCCCAAGCTGTTCTGGCATCAGGTGAAGGCGCGCGACGAGCGCACCGCCTTCCGCGAGAAGTATCTAGGCATCTGGCGCGCGACGAGCTGGCGCGACTATGGCGAGCGGGCGCGCGCCGTCGGCATGGGGCTGGTGAAGCTCGGGCTGAAGCGCAGCGATGTCGTGTCGATCCTGGCCGAGACCGTGCCGGAATGGCTCTACGCCGACATGGGAACGGCCTGCGCCGGCGGCGTCACCAACGGCATCTACCCCACCGATTCGGCCAAGCAGGTCGACTACATCGTGAACGACAGCCGGTCGCGCTTCCTGTTCGTCGAGAACGAGGAGCAGCTCGACAAGTGGCTCGACGTGCGCGACCGCTGCCCGACCGTCGCCAAGGTCTTCGTGTTCGACATGGAGGGTCTGGCCGACTTCAACGACCCGACGGTCATGCCGCTCGACGAGTTGATGGCGCTCGGCCGCGCGCCCGACAAGGCAGGCGCCGACGAATGGGAGAAGCGGATCGCCGCTTCCAGCCCGGAGGACCTGGCGCTGCTGGTCTACACCTCGGGTACGACCGGGCCGCCCAAGGGCGCGATGATCAGCCACCGCAACGTGATCTTCCAACTGCGCAACGCCGACGCCTTCATCCCGCTCGGCAACGACGACGAGCAGCTCGCCTTCCTGCCCCTCTGCCACATCGCCGAGCGCACCTTCACGACCTTCCTGCCGCTGCGCTCCGGCGCCATCGCGAACTTCGCCGAGAGCGTCGAGACGGTGCCGGAGAATGTGCGCGAGGTGGCGCCGACCACCTTCTTCGCCGTGCCGCGCATCTGGGAGCGCTTCTATTCCGGCATCGCCATCCGCATGAGGGAGGCGACCTGGATCGGCCGCCTGTCCTACCGCTGGGCAATCGGCCTCGGCCTCAAGGTCGCCGAAGCAGAACTCGACGGCCGCAAGCCCTCGGCCCTGCTGAAGCTGGTCTATCGCCTCGCCGACTGGATGGTGCTGGACAACATCAAGCGCGCGATCGGCATGCATCGCATCCGCTTCGCCGGCACCGGCGCCGCCCCGATCGCGCCCGACCTGATCAAGTGGTACCGCGCGCTGGGCGTCGACCTGCGCGAGGTCTACGGCCAGACCGAGAATTGCGGCGTGGCGACCGGCATGCCCGACCGCATCAAGCTCGGCACGGTCGGCACCGTCGCGCCCAACACCGAGCTGGTGATCTCGCCCGAAGGCGAGATCCTGCTGAAGGGCCCGCACGTCTTCATGGGCTACCTGAACCAGCCGGAGAAGACGGCCGAGACGTTGCGCAACGGCTGGCTGCACACCGGCGACGTCGGCCTCAAGGACAACGAGGGCTACGTCCGCATCACCGACCGCATGAAGGACATCATCATCACCGCGGGCGGCAAGAACATCACGCCGTCCGAGATCGAGAACCAGCTCAAGTTCTCGCCCTACATCTCCGACGCGGTGGTGATCGGCGACAAGCGCAAGTTCCTGTCGTGCCTGGTGATGATCGACTACGACAACGTGTCCAAGCACGCCCAGGACAACAACGTGCCCTTCACCGACTTCATCTCGTTGTGCCGCGCGCGCGAGGTGCAGGACCTGATCTGGACCGAGATCGAGCGGGTCAACGCAGGCTTCGCGCGAGTCGAGACGATCAAGAAGTTCCGGCTGATCGAGCAGCAGCTCACGCCCGAGGACGACGAGGTCACCCCGACCATGAAGCTCAAGCGCAGGTTCGTCAGCGAAAAATACAAGACGATGATCGACGGCATGTACGCCGACGCAAGCTAGAGGAGGAAGCACAATGACAAGGAAGATAGGGATGGCGATTGCCGTGGCGGTCCTCGCCGCGGCGCCGGGGGCCTTCGCGCAGCAGCGCGGCGTCACCCCGACCGAAGTCACGTTCGGCATGCACACCGACCTGTCCGGCGTGGCGGCTACCTACGGCGTGTCCTCGTCGAACGGCGTGAAGATGCGCTTCGACGAGGCCAACGCGGCCGGCGGCATCGACGGCCGCAAGCTCAAGGTGATCGTCGAGGACCAAGGCTATCAGGTGCCGAAGGCCGTGCAAGCCTGCAACAAGTTGATCAACCGCGACAAGGTGTTCGCCTTCGTGGCACCGCTCGGTACGCCGATGAACAACGCCTGCTTCAAGGACCAGTTCGCGGCGGGCGTGCCCAACCTGTTCCCGCTGTCGGCCGCGCGCTCGATGTACGAGCCGTTCGAGCGCCTGAAGTTCTATGGCGCCGCCTCCTACGTCGACCAGATCCGCGCCGGCATCGAGTACTTCGTCAAGAACAAGGGCGTGAAGAAGGTCTGCGTGATGTACCAGGACACCGACTTCGGCAAGGAGATCCTGGAGGGTGCGGAGATGCAGACCAAGAAGCTCGGCATCGCGATCGCCGAGAAGACCGCGCACAAGCCGACCGACCAGGACTTCACCGCGCCGATCACCAAGCTGCGCGAGGCGGGCTGCCAACTGATCGCCATGGGAACGATCGTGCGCGACTCGATCGTGCCCTACACGACGGCCCGCAAGGCAGGCTGGAACGACGTGATCTTCCTCGGCTCGGCCGCGGTCTACGATCTCGTGGTCGGCGCCGCGCCGGGCATGGATGGCTTCTACGGCATGGGCCTCACCGAGATGCCCTACGCCGACAGCGAGCATCCCAAGGTCAAGGCGTTCGTCGAGGCCTACAAGAAGAAGTGGAATATCGATCCCAACATCGGCGCGGTCTACGGCTACGTCGCTGCCGACCTCACCGTCCAGGGCCTGATCAACGCCGGCAAGGACCTGACGACCGACAGCTTCGTGAAGGGCATGGAGGCCATCAAGGACTACCATGACATCTTCAACGGCCCGCCGGTCAGCTTCGGGCCGAACATCCGCCAGGGCGCCAACTCCTCGTTCCTGGCCGAGGTCAAGGGCGGACGCTGGACCCGCGTCACCCAACCGATCGGCTTCTAGGGCTGGCATCCAGAAGGCGCGCGTGGCAAACGCGCGCCTCAGATGAAGCGGCACCTCCAGAACCTCGCCCTCGTCGTCGTCGCGCTCCTTCTGAGCGCGGTCGGCGCCGAGGGCGTTGCACGTTGGCTCGACAAGCAGCCGATGTTCGCCATGCCGCTGGTGTCGGGCACCGTGCCCACCAAGGCAGTGTCGCCGGATAGCCTGCCGCTGGCGTCGGGCGTCTCACGCAGCTGGTTCCAGACGAGCCCACCGCCGCTGCCGAACCGTGGCACTCCCTCCGCCGAATGGCGGAGCGCCGTCGGCGCCTACTGGTCGGCGCCGCCCGCGCCGACATCCTACGGCGCGTTGTTGCCCGACGACATGTTCAAGGCCTGGAACGCGGCCTTCGCCGGCGAGCCGTGCCGCCATCCGCTGCTCGCGCAGATGCCCTCTCGCCGACTCTATCTGTTCGATCCTTCGGATGGCACCGCCCGGCCGACCTTCCGATACATGCCCAACGCCACCACGCCGGCGGGGCTGGTCACCAACGAGATCGGCTGGCGCGGACCGCCACTCAAGCGCAGGAAGCCCAACACGGTCCGCATCGTATTCATCGGCGCCTCGACCACGGCCGAGGCGCACGAGACGCCCTGGTCCTATCCCGAGTTGGTCGGGCACTGGCTCGAATTATGGGCGGCCGCGCACGGGCTCGATCTCGACGTCCAGGCCCTGAACGCGGGCCGCGAAGGGACGATATCGACCGACACCGCGGCGGTCGTACGCAACGAGGTGGTGCCGATGCACCCCGACCTCGTGGTCTACTACGAGGGCGCCAACCAGTTCGACTTGTCGTCCATCGCCCGTGGTGCCAACGGCAACCTGCGCGGCCGGCCCACCGTGCCGGTCGAGCAGCCCTCCTGGCTCGCCACGTTCTCGCGCTATTCCTCGATCGGCGTGCGGCTGCGGTCGGCCCTGACCCTGATGGGCGACCGCGGCAACGGACGCGAACCCGAGAAACCCGCCTACACAATCGAATGGCCGGCCGGGCTGGACGAAGCCGATCCCGACCTCGGCAATCCGTCGCTGCCGGTCAACCTCGGCACGATCCTGCACGACCTCGACTCCATGCGGGCCGACCTGCACGGCGTGGGCGCGGAGCTTGCCGTCTCGTCCTTCGTCTGGCTGGTACACGACGGCATGGTCGTCGACCCGCTGCGCGGCCGCTTCATCTGGCAGCAATTGAACCGGACCTATTGGCCCTGGCGCTATCGCGATATGGAACGACTCGCTGCCTTCCAGAACCGGGTGTTGGGGAAATATGCCGCGCAGCACGGCCTGCCTTTCATCGACGTCGCGCGCGACATGCCGCAAGATCCCGGCCTGTTCTCCGATGCCATCCACACCACCCCGACCGGTGTTCGGGTCCGCGCCTGGATCGTGTTCCAGCAGCTCGTGCCCATCCTGGAGAGCCGGCTGAAGCGTGGCGCCTGGCCCACCGGCTCGACCGCCGAGCAGTGGCCGACCTTTGTGCCGCGCACCGTGGCTCTCGACTGCCCGAAGTGGTGAGCAAGGGGCTTGGCAAGAGCCGCATAGCCGCTAAGGTCGGTTGCGATGAGTGAACTTTCCGGACAGGTGGCGATCGTCACGGGCGGCGCCTCGGGCATCGGCGCTGCCACCGTGGCCCTGCTCTCCAAGGCGGGCGCGAGCGTCGTGGTGGCCGACATCCAGCCCGCCGCCCAGGAGGCGCCCGGCCGCTTCGTGGAGCACGATGTAACCTCGGAAGAGTCCTGGAAGGCGCTGCTGGCCGATGTGCTGGGGCACGACGGCCGGCTCGACATCCTGATCAACAACGCTGGCATTACCGGCGGCTGGGGCACTGTCGAGAGCACCACGGTCGAGCAGTGGCGACGGGTCGAGGCGGTCGATTCGCAAGGCGTGTTCCTCGGCTGCAAGTACGCGATCGAGGGCATGAAGAAGACCGGCCCGCAGAAGACTCAGTCCAAGGGCTCGATCGTGAACGTCTCGTCGGTGGCGGCGCTGATCGGCTCGGCCGGTCCGACGGCCTACTGCGCGGCCAAGGGCGCGGTGCGGCTGCTCAGCAAGAGCGTGGCGCTGTACTGCGCGGAGAAGAAGTACGGCATCCGCTGCAACTCGGTGCATCCGGGCGGCGTCGACACGCCGATCTTCAATCCGCTGTGGCAGGCGATGGGCCACGAGCAGGGCCGGGCGATGATGGGCTCGCACCATCCGATCGGCGACATGGCCGATCCGGAGGATCTCGGCGAGCTGATCCTGTGGCTCGCATCGGAGCGCTCGGCCTTCGTCACCGGCGCGGAGTTCGTGGCCGATGGTGGCCTGACCAGCGGCCTGGCCCGGAGGACCCTCTTTGGCACGCGTTGAGAACAAGGTGGTGCTGCTGAGCGGCGGCGCCTCGGGCATCGGCGCCGCGACCGCGCGGCTGGTCGTCCGTGAAGGCGGCAAGGCCGTGCTGGCCGACCGCGACGAGACCAGGGGCCGCGCGCTGGCCGAGGAGCTGGGCGAGGCAGCGCAGTTCATGCCGCTCGACGTCACCGACGAGGCCGCCTGGGCGAAGGCGGTGGCGTCGACGGTCGAGATCTTCGGCGGCCTGCACGGGCTGCTGAATGCCGCCGGCGTCGGCGTGCGCAACTCGATCGAGGACTGCACGCTCGAGGACTATCGGCGGGTCAACGACGTCAACTCGATGGGCACTTTCCTCGGCTGCAAGCACGCCATCCCGGCGATGGCCAAGACCATCAAGGAGAATGGCGGCGGCGGCTCGATCGTGAACATCTCCTCCGTCCTCGGTCTGCGCGGCTCTTCCTATGCGATGGCCTATTGCGCCAGCAAGGGCGCCGTCCGCTCGCTCACCAAGAACGTGGCGCTGCACTGCGCGCAGATGAAGTACGGCATCCGCTGCAACTCGGTGCATCCGGGCTATATCGACACGCCGATGATCGCACCCCGCCTCTCGGCCACGGTCGACAATATGAGCGGCCGGCAGTGGCTCGAGGAGCTGCATCCGCTGGGCCGCCTCGGCCAGGCGGAAGAGGTCGCCAACATGATCCTCTTCCTGCTGAGCGACGAGTCGGGCTTCTCGACCGGCTCGGAGTTCGTCTGCGACGGCGGGCTCACCGCTTAAGCGCGTTCAGACGCGCTGACGCCCCCAGCGCAAGATCAGGTCTTCATCCCCGTGATCGAGTTGGCCATGGCGCGCGGGTCGCGCTGGGGCCAGCGGCCGGTTTCGACCTGGACGATGAACTCGTTGACGATGCGGTTGAACTGGTCGGGGTCCTCGAGGTTGATGGTGTGACCGCAGTTCGGCATCACCGCCAGCGCCGAGGTCGGGATCTCCCGCTTCATCAACACCGATGGCGTGAGACACGGCCAGTCCTCGTCGCCGGTGAGGATCAAGGTCGGCGTAGTCATCTGGCGCATGCCCTCGACCAGGTCGTAGAGCGATGGCCGCTGGCCCTGGCAGCCGATCTGGGTGTTGGCGGAGCCCAGCGCCGAGTGCTCGCCCAGCTCCTTCTTGAACTGCGCGAAGCCGCGCGGGTCCTTGTTCTCGAACTGCACACGTGTGGGGCCGTAGGCGTACTTCGCAGCGAAGGCCGGCATACCCTCGCTCAGCAGCGACTTCGCCACCACCTCGACTTCGGCCCGGAACTTGGCCTGCTGGTCGCGTTCGGCGCCGTAGCCCACGCCCGCCACCACCAGCGACAGCGCGTGCGCGGGATGGCGCAAGCCGAAGTGCAGGCTGGCGAAACCGCCCATCGACAGGCCAACCACATGCGCCTTGTCGAGCTTGAGGTGCTTCATCAGCGCCAGGATGTCGTCGGTCGCGCGGTTCTGGCTGTAGCTGGTCGCCTTCTCCGGGATGTCCGACGGCGGATAGCCGCGCGCGCCATAGGTGATGCAGCGATGGCGCTGGCCGAAGAAGCGCATCTGCGCTTCCCATGAGCGGTGGTCGGCGGCGAACTCGTGCACGAACACGATCGGCGTGCCGCTGCCCACCTCCTCGTAATAGAGCTTCACGCCGTCGTCGGTCGTCGCGTAAGGCATCGTTTCCCCCAGTCCTTGGTCGTCATACGTCGTTGGTCGTCATACATAGCCGAGATTGAGGAAGCGTCCCCAGTCCGGCTCCTTATCCAGCATCTTGTCGCCGATCATCAGCTTGGCGAGCGCCTTCAGGCCACCGACGAATTCCGCACCCGACTCGGCGCTGAAGAACAGGTTCTTGACCGAGAGCTCGGCCACCTCGCGGCTGGTTCCGAACTGCCGCATGGTGGTCTCGATCGCGATCGAGCTGTCGGACGCCATCTTCTGCGTCGCCTTCACGTGCGCCTGCACGATCTTGCGGGTAAGGTCGGGGTCGGCCTTTACGAACGTCTCTGACGCGACCAGGCCCAGGTTGGTCTTGCCCAGCGGCGAATCGTACGGCATCCACAGCCGCTTGCCCCAGCCATTCACCTCGGCGAGCGCGGCAAAAGGCTCGAAACAGCAGATCGCCGCCGCGTCGCCGCGCTCAAGCGCCGCCGGCTGGTCGGGATTGTCGATGAAGCCGATCGCGACCTTGCCCAGCACGCCCTCCTGCCGGAGCTTCCAGTTGAGCGACACCAGGCCGATCGAGCCCTCCTGCACGGCAACCTTCTTGCCGGCGAGATCCTTGATCGAGGCGATCGACGGTTGGCCGAGCACCATCCCGCCGCCGTCGCAGCCGTTGGCCAGCACCTGCAATGCCGGGCCCTTACCCGCCACCTGCAGCGCGGCCGACAACCCGCCATTGCCGATGTCGACCTCGCCCGAGGCAACCGCCTGCATGCGCGCCACGGGTGCGGGAAACATCACCAACTCCAGCTCGATCCCGTCGGGCTTCAGCAGGTCGGGCATCAGGAAGGCGGCGTTGGTCGTCGTGGTCTGCGCCGTCCCCATCCGCACCGTGCGCGGCTTCTGGCCGAGCGCCGTGCGCGCCACGAAGGGCGCCACGAGAGCGGGCCCGGCGAACGCCGCGGCGGAGGCGAGGACAGTGCGGCGCAACATCGATGACTTCCTTCGGGGCGGCATGGTGCCCCGAAACGCAAGGCGCACGCCAACCATAGAATCCTTCATGTCGGCTGCTTGCCGCACAAGGGGTTGCCGGTGATAGGGTGTTCACATGAGTGAAATCGGTACCGGACTGCAGAACGCCACGGGCATCCGCAACGGCATTGCCCGAGCCGGCTACGCCTTCGTCGAGGCGTCCGACATGCGCACCGCGCTCGGCCGCTTCGGTACGCTGGCGGACTGGCCGGCCTTCGCCGACGGCTGGAACGATCTGCTCACCGATACCTACATGGCCGATGGCGGCCGCTACCGCCGGCGCCGCTTCGGCGTCTGGACCGCCGGCAAGCAGGGCGCGATCGAACGCGGGCCTCATCAGCCGCACTACCAGGGCCTCAACTACAACACCCTGAACGGCGGCATCGAGCGCTGGTTCGAGCCGATCAAAACCGAGATCGGCGACGGCGCCTCGATGCGCACCATCCTCGAATACTGTCGAACCCTGTTCGGCCGCCTCGCGCCCGAGACCGAGCGCTGGCACATCGAGGCCCATCAGTTCCGCATCGAGGCGCGGCAAGGCGAGAACGGCAAGCCGACGCCCGAAGGCATGCATCGCGACGGCGTCGACTACGTGCTGGTGATGATGGTCGACCGCCGCAACATCCGAAGCGGCACCACCACGGTCCACGACCTCGACAAGCGCACGCTCGGCAGCTTCACCCTGACCGACCCGCTCGACAGTGCCTTGGTCGACGATGCCCGTTGCTACCACGGTGTGACGCCGGTCGAGCCCGAGCACCCGGCCCAGCCCGCCCATCGCGACGTGCTGGTGGTGACGTTCCGCAAGAAGCCGTAGCTCTTCCTCCTCCGTCCTGCCGGTGGAGGACCTCGCCTCTCCCTCCTTCCCCGTCCTATGGGGAGGACACAGGAGGGGGCGAACGACGCGGCCGACCTCAACCCTTTCAGATCATGATCTCATCCTGGAGAGAGCGAGCCTGAGACTCTCCCCCTCCACTATCCTCCCCCGTAAGACGGGAGAGGAGGAATGACTAAGCCGCGACCTGCATCCGGGCCACGGTGCAACTCACGGCGAAGACCGGCACTGGCTCGCAGAACTCGATCCTGCCCTTGGCGCCCTTCGCGGCGGCCGCAGCGGCGATGAAGGTGCGGATCTCGAAGCCGCCCTGCCCGCCGTCGCGATAGATTTCCGAATCGGTGTACGAGAGCAAAGACTCGCGATCGTTTGCGGCCCAACGGTCGAGAAATTCGCGATCCCATTTTTCGTTGATCTTCCCGCTATCGGGCGTGGCCGGCCAATGGGAGATGCCGCCGGTCGCGACCAGGGCGACGCGCTCGGGCACCGCGTCGGCTGCCGCTCGCAGCGCCTCGCCGAACGCCCACGCCCTCTTGAGGGGTGTGAGCGGCGGGCCCTGGCAGTTAATGTTTGCCGGCACGATCGGCAGGTCATAGTCGGGCGTCAGGAAATGCAGCGGCACTGAGATGCCGTGGTCGAACTTCCATTCCTCGGCATAGGCCACGTCGACCGTCTGCATCACGCCTTCGATCAGCTTGCGCGAGAGCGCCTTGTTGCCCGGCACGTGGGCCCGCTTGATCCGCAGGAACGCCTCGTCCTCGATCGGCCCCTCGTAGGAATCCGCCATGCCAATCGCGAAGGCCGGCATGTTGTTCATGAAGAAGTTAGCGAAATGCTCGGCCGCGACCACGACCAGCGCGTCGGGCCTCGTCGCGCGGATGTCGTTGCCCATCCTGAACAGCGCGTTGTGCAGCGCCTGGCGGGTCTGGGTGTCGGCCCGCTCGGCGCGGGCGGTGATGCCGGGCGCGTGGCTGCAGGCGCCGCAATAGACCAAAGGCATCAGCTTGCCTCCCATTGTTTCTTCAGGCGGGCGTCATGCGCCTCGCCACCCTCGTAGCCCGTGGCGGCATAGACGCCTTCGCGCACCGCGCCATGGGTCGTGAGGCCTTGACGCATGCGCTCCAGGTAGTCGAGCCATTCGATCTTGTGCAGGGCCGCGAAGTGCATCAGCAGCTGGCCGTTCACGCCCAGCACGTAGAGCAGGCCGATATCCGGCTGAACGATGGCCGATCGTTCCTCGTCGCTCAGCTCGTACTCGGCCAGCACGGCGTCGCGCTCGGACGCGTAGCGCTCGAGCGTGCGCGGATCGCGATTGAGTTGATAGATCAGCTTCTGCACCTGATAGAGACTCATCGTGCACAATCCTCTCTTCGGCCCGCGATACGATCAAGGCATTTACTCACGCTTTATTGAATCAATCGGCGACGGCACACGCAGCCCGAATGCAGTGTGCAGCCTCCGCATGGGGGTGATGCAGCGATGGAATGAGCCGAGTCGCGGCGGTCACGATCTCCTCGGTAGGCGCGTCGTTCGTGCCGTGGCAATCGTATGTGATCGGTGCCTGCACCCCTCACAACTTTGCGACGAAGTGTTTGGACGGCCTGCGTGCGCGCGGCTGGCGCATTTGCATATCGAGCCGCCGACTCCATGTTGGAGGCATGAAACGATCCGAGTTGGCAGACCTCGCTGCCTTCGTCGCCGTCGCGGATGTGTTGAGTTTCCGCGCCGGAGCGGCCCGACTCGGCATCACGCGATCGGCCCTCAGCCACGCCATGCAACAGCTCGAGAAGCGGCTCGATGTCCGCCTGCTCAATCGCTCGACGCGCGGCGTCGCGCTGACCGATGCTGGCCGGCGCCTGTTCGAAAGCCTGCAGCCCGCCTTCGCAGGGATCGAGCGAGGCCTGGCCGATCTCGACAGCGAGCGCGGCAATCCGTCAGGCCGACTGCGGCTCCATGTCAGCGTGGGTGCAGCGGCGACCGTCATCGCGCCGATGTGGCGCGATTTCCTGGCCAACCATCCGCGAGTGCAGCTCGAGCTCGAACTGAGCGACGGCCCCGTCGATATGGTCAGTGAAGGTTTCGATGCGGCGATCGCGCTCCGCGATTTCGCCTCGGCAGACATGATCGCGGTTAAGGTCTCCGACCCGTGGTACGCCCTTGTGGTCGGCGCGCCGTCCTATCTCGCACGCCGTGGCGAGCCCGCGATACCGGAGGATCTCGAAGCGCACGAGTGCATCCAGTATCGGCTCGACGGGGCGCCCTTTCCCTGGCCGTTCCTGCATGAGGGCTCGCGGCGCAAGATCGCGGTGCGCGGCAGCGTCACGGTCAACAGCAGCGAGCTGGCGTTGCGCGCGGCGATCGGCGGGCTGGGCCTCGCCTTCATCAACGATGTCGTCGCCGAGCCCTTTTTGCACACCGGCCAGCTCGTGGCCGTGCTGCAAGACTGGTCGCCCTCGTTCGATGGCTATTTTTTGATTTATCCGGGCCGTCGTCAGGTGCCGGCGCCCTTGCGCGCCCTGATCGACATGCTGCGCACGCAGCGCCCTGCAATTCGCCGGCCAACCGACCCCGGCATGGTCTTTCCCGGCACTCTCGCGACGGTGTAACTGGCGCGACGGTATAACCGGGGCCCCGGCTCACCCAGGAGGAAGCGAGCCGGAGCAACGGGACTGGCGCTTGGCTTACTGACCCGCGCCGGCCATCGCCGCCTTCGGCATATCGATGCCGTGCGACGAGATCTTCTCCTTCAGGGTCGCGATGGTCGCCTGGGTGTTGGTGCCGCACTGGTCCGGCAGCGTGGCGTCGGCCACGTTCGGCGACGACTGCACCGGGTTCTGGCTGAGGTAGGCCTTGGCGAGCGTGCGGCAATAGTCGGCATCGCCAGCGCCCTGGGCGAAGGCGGCATGCGCCATGCCGAGCGCGGCAATGGCAACGAGAGACGAAACGATGGGCTTCATGGGTGTGCTACTCCGAAAGGACGTGCCAACGGGCACGCGTCGAATGCACATAAACCTGTGACGATACGGGACAATGAGCCGACCGTTGCATGGACTGGTGCATGGCGTGCACCACCTCATTGGACCGCGCGCTTCCAGGCGCTCACGAGGCGCGCGGTCCAATGAAGACTAGCCGCCGCTGCAGGTGCCGCCGTCGGCGATCAACGTCTGGCCGGTGATGAAGGCTCCCGCCTTGCCGGCGAGCATGACCGCGAGGCCCGCGATGTCGTCGGGCTGGCCGAGTCGGCGCAACGGCGTCGCCTGCTCGCGCGCCGCGCGCTTGGTCGGATCCTCGTACAGTGCACGCGCGAAGTCCGTCACGATCAGGCCGGGCGCGATGGTGTTGACGCGGATGTTGTCGGGCCCGTACTCCGCGGCGAGGTTGCGCGCGAGCTGCATGTCGGCTGCCTTGGAGATGCAGTAGGCGCCGATCACCGTGCTGGCGCGCACGCCGCCGATCGACGACACGATCATGATCGCGCCGTCCTTCTTCGCGCGCATGTCGGGCAGGCAGTTGTTGACCAGCCACATGTTCGACAGGATGTTGTTGTGCATCACCTTCATGAACACGTCGTCGGGCAGCTTCTCGTTCGGCCCGTAGTACGGGTTCGAGGCCGCGTTGCAGACCAGGATGTCGACCGCCCCGAGCTGCTTCCTGGTCTCGGCGATCAGCTTCTCGACCTGCGCCTTGTCGGAGATGTTGCAGGGGATGACGGTCGCGTCGCCGCCGGCCTTGCGAATCTCGGCCGCGGCCTCCTCGCAAACCGGCGCCTTGCGCGACGACACCACGACCCGGGCGCCGGCGAGTGCGAGATGCAGGGCAATCGCCTTGCCGATTCCCTTGCTCGAACCGGTGACGACGGCGACCTTGCCCGTGAGGTCGAAAAGCGGCGATGGCATCGTGTTTCCTCCGATTCAGCCTTCCTCCCCATTCAAATGGGGAGGAATTTGAGCATCATTCCTTCGCATAGTCATACCGGTTCAGGAAGCCTGGATCGGGATCGAAGCCCAAACCCGGGCCTGTCGGCACGTCGAGCGAAGGCTTCCAGCGTGTGTGGCCGAAGCCGTAGGGATCCATCGAATCGTCGGCCTCGACGGTGGCGAAGTAACCCTCGCCTTCCGTCACGGCGAGCATGTGCAGCGAGGCGAGCGCGGCCGGGCCGACGAACGGGGTGTGCGGCGCCGCGGTCTTCTTCGCCGCAGCCAGCATCGCCAGCGCGCGCTTGGCTTCGCTGAGGCCGCCCAGCATGCAGACGTCGGGCTGCAGCACACCGATCGTTGGCGTCTTGCTGTAGATCGCCATTTGCTCGGCCGAGCCGAAATCGGCGCCCATGCCGATGGTGATGCCGGTTAGTGCCGGCATCGACAGCAGCTCCTCCGGCGGCCACAGCGGATCCTCGAAGAACAGGAGGTTCATCGCCGCCCAGCGCTTCGCGTCGCGTCTGATGTCGGCCAGCGTGTGCGCGTTGTTGCAATCGACGACGTAGGGCATCGCTGCCGGGATGACGCGGCGCGATTCCTCGGCGACCTCGAGCTGGTGCTCATGCACCTTCACCGCCGCGACGCCCGTCGCCAGCGCCTCCTCGACGCGCGCCCGCGTGCGCTTGGCGTCATCGTACTTGTCGAGGCTCGCCATCACCGGAATGTTCGAGCGCTTTGCGCCACCGAGAAGCGCCGAGACCGACTTGTTCGCCACCTTGCCGGCGATGTCCCACAGCGCGATGTCGACCGAAGCCAGCGCATTCAGCACCGTGCCAGCGCGGCCGAAGCTCGCGAAGCGCTTGCGCGCGGCGAGGTTCAACACCTCGCGATCGTCGACCGATTTGCCGAGGTAGTGCGGCGCGATCGCGTCGCGGATGGTGGCGAACAGCGCGCGCTGCATCGGCGGCCTGAGCGACAGGCATTCGCCGTAGCCCTCGACGCCGTCGCGCGTCACCACGCGGCTCAGGGTGAGGCAGAGTGTGTTGCCGCCGGGTGCGGAAATGCGAAGCGCTATAGGATCGATGCGGTCGATGATCATGGCCGCGAGTTTGACAGTGCCCGGAGCCGCTGCCAGCGTTTTTGTCGACTTTGGGGGAGAGTACCGCATGGCGGCCGACACGTTCACGACCAGCGACGGCATCAGGCTCGCCTACTACGTCGACGGCTTCACCGATCCGTGGCGGCAGGCCGACACGCTTTTGCTGCTGCACGCCGCCGTCGGCCACGCCAAGCGCTTCTATGCCTGGGTGCCGCCGCTCTGCCGGCACTATCGCGTGGTGCGGCTCGACCTGCGCGGCCATGGCGCCTCGCAGGTGCCGCCGGAATCCTCGCCGCTCGACATGGCGCGCCTGGTGACCGACGTCGAGGAGCTGCTGACCCATCTCGGCGTCAAGTCGTGTCACATCGTCGGCAATTCCGCAGGCGGCTACATCGCCCAGAACCTGGCGATGAAGTCACCCGACAAGGTGAAGAGCCTGATGCTGTTCGGTTCGACCGCCGGCCTGCGCAACAGCCAGGCGGCGAGCTGGCTGCCGCGCATCGCCAAGGAGGGCCTGCGCGGCTTCTTCGGCGCGACCATCGCCGAGCGCCTGCCGCTCGATCAGGTACCGAAGGGGCTGGTCGACTGGTTCGTCGACGAGACCGGCAACAACGATCCGGCCTGGATCACGCGCTTCGTCGGCTACATGAGCCAGCAGGAATGGAGCGACAAGCTGCCCGCCATCAAGTGCCCGACCCTGCTGGTCCTGCCGGGAGGCGAGACGGTCGGCTCGATCAAGAACTACGACGTCATGATCGAACGCATACCGGACGTGCAGGCGATCACCTACGAGGGCCTGCCGCACAATATTTGCGATGCGGTGCCGGACCGTTGTGCGGCCGACGTTCTGGCCTTCCTGCGTTGGCGGTTCGGCCTACCGGCGTAACTGGCCGGCGTGATAAAAGAGCCCATGGACCAGACCATTGCCCGCTCAGTCGTCCCCGCTCCGCCACCGGTGCTGATCGGCGGCGTGATCCCGCTGATCGACGTTTCCGGGTTCCTGGCCGGCACACCGGGCGGCGCCGAGAAGGCCGCGGCCGAGCTCGCCTGGGCGTTCGAGAATGTCGGCTTCTACTATCTCGCCGGCCATGGCGTGCCGAAGGAACTGATCGAGGCGCAGTACGCCGAGGCCGCGCGCTTCCACGCCCAGCCGATGGAAGAGAAGCTCAAGATCAAGGTCAACGAGCACACGATCGGCTACATGCCGATCCCCGAGAAGGCCCCGCCCAACGCCGCCGCGCAGGGCAAGAAGCCCAGCCAGAACGAGGCGTTCTTCCTGCGCCGCGAGCGCGATGCCAACGACCCCGATGTGATCGCCGGCCGCCGCTTCCATGTGCAGAACCAGTGGCCGCAGAACCTGCCGGGTTTCCGCGAGCAGACGCTCAAGTACATGAGCACCATGGAAGCGCTGTGCCGCAAGCTGGTGCGGCTCTATGCGCTGGCGCTCGACCTGCCCGAGGATCATTTCGACCGCTACTTCGAGACGCCGCACATGATCCTGCGGCAGTCGCGCTATCCGCTGATCGACGGGGCCGACGACAAGATCGCCAGCCTCGTGCCGCATACCGATTCGGGCTTCATGACCCTGCTGCCGCCCAACACGGTGCAGGGCCTGTCGATCAACCTGCCGAACGGCGAATGGCACGACGCGCCCTATGTAGAGGACGCCTTCGTGGTGAACGGCGGCGACATCCTGCACCGCTGGACCAACGAGCGCTTCCTGTCGACGCCGCACCGCGTGCGCAACGTCTCGGGCGTGCTGCGCTACGCCATCCCGTTCTTCTGCGACCCCAACCACGAC
>DASXQC010000874.1:0-3914 GCA_036493235.1 Reyranella sp. | reverse complement strand
GTTCGCCCGAGATCACGCCCGTCGTCATCGCGCCTTCCTCTTCGTTTGCTTCGCCGCGCCCCTCATCATCGTGCCGCCGAGGAAGCCCGACAATGTCCGGTAGTCCGGGCCGTGCGACAGCATGCCCGACTGATGCAGCATGACGATGCCATGGATGGCGGCCCACATCGACCAGCCGAACAGCTGCGGATCGACGCCGATCACGCCCGCCGCCGCCATCTGCTCGGCGCCGCTGGTGATGTAGCGCGCCGCGCGCTCGGCGGCCGGGCCGAGCTCGGGATGGCTCTCGTCGATCGGCGCATCGATGTCGAACATGATGCGATAGGCGTGGGGGTTCTTGAGCGCGAAGGCGAGATAGGCCTCGGCGACCGCGCGGCCGCGCTCGGAAGCGTCCTTGTGCGACGCCGCGGCCTTCTCGAGCGCGTCGGCGAACTTGCCGAAGGCTTGCGCCCGCACCGTGGCAAGGATGTCGGCCTTGTCCTTGAAATAGCGGTACGGCGTCTTGGGGCTGCAGCCCAGCGCCTCGGCGAGCTGGCGCATGGTGACGCCCTCGTAGCCGTGGCGCGCGAACCGCTCGGTCGCGACCCTGCACAACTCGTTGCGAAAGTCGGCGATATCCTGTTCTGTAAGGTAACGCGGCATGATTTCAATACACAGTGTGTATAGAAGATCGGCCTACGTCAATGAGGGCTGATTTTCGTCCGTGCCGCGCAAGCTGTGCCTGGTGGCCGGTGTCGATGAGGGCCTGTTCTGCTAGCTCCTGCTGAGCGACAACGAGGCGCCGCTGCAGGCGAACGATCTCGTCATGATGACGACGGCGATCGACGCCGATGGCCGCGAGTTCGGGGCGACGGTGCGCATGATCGCGCAGCCACCGGAAGTCCTGTCCTTCCAACGTGAGCTGACGCGCCGGGCGATGGAGGCCGAAGCCGCCCTGCTCTTCCATTCGGGCGTCGGGAGATAGCGCGAGTCTCATGCCGCGATCTTCGCTGCCGTTTCGACCGTTTTAGCCGTTTTTTATCGGTGTTTGCGCGGGCCGATGCGCAAAGAGCCCGCAACGACAGCATTTCCCGGCAGTCGCGCACGCCGATAAACGGTCGAAAACGGAGCGAAAACGGTACAAGAACGGCGCCGTCGGCAGCAGCCGGCGGCAGGCAGAATTTCAGCGAAGGACTCGTCGGACATAGCTGGACCTCCCAGTAAACAACACCAAGCGACCGGGAGTCTACGCGCAGTCGTCTTGCGCACCTATTATGGGCAATGGCTGCTCTCGAATGTGGGCAAAACCCACGGATTGTCGCGGTCCATTGCCCATCGTGGAGCCACTGGAAGCGCGACATTCCAGTGCCGCCCATGCCTTCACAGCGAAAATGCCCGGAAAACGCATGAATGCGCAGCGGGCATTTTTTCTTCGATCAAAATGAAAAGAGCGGCGCAGTTCAGCCGCCGACCCGCTGGAGCACGGCCGGCAGCAGCTTGGCCAGGCGTTGGTAGTCGCCGATCTCGTTGTAGGCATAGGCCGACAGGCGCAGCCACAGCGCGCCACCAACCGGATGCACTGGTGCATCGGTGCCGGCCGCCTGCAGGGCCTGCCGCACCTTCACTGCTTCCGATCGCTTCGGGTCGAGGCTGATCGGCAGGCGCACGAGCCCCATGCTGCCCGCCATCTCGGGCCGTGCGCCGACCTCGGTCTTCAACGCGTCCGCAAGCAATGTCGCCGCCTCGGCCGCGAGACGTCGATTGCGCTCACGGAACGCCGCACCGCCCAGCCGTTCGTAGAAGGCGATCGATGCCGGCAGCGACAGGTAGGCGGACGGGTCCATCGTCCCCGTCCAGTCGAACTCGGCGATGAAGCCGCCGCCATAGCCGTGGCTGATCGTCACCGGATGCAGGTCGGCGCGTCGGTCGGCGCGGGCATAGAGGAACCCGCAGCCTTTCGGTGCGCACAGCCACTTGTGACAGGTGCCGACATACCAGTCGGCGTCGAGCGCCTCGAGGTCGAGCGCCACCTGCCCCGCGCCGTGCGCGCCGTCGATCAGCACCGGCACATCCGCGGCATGGCAGAGGCGCACGATCTCCTCGACCGGCAGCACCAGCCCGCTCGGTGAGGTGATATGGTCGATCACGGCGATGCGCGTATGCTTCGTGATCGCCCGCTCGATGTTCTTCAGGATCGCGGCGGCCTCGGGCCGCGGAAACGGAATCTCCGACACCACGACCGACGCGCCCGCCTGCCCGGCCAAGTGCGCGATCGTGTTGCGCACGGCGTTGTAGACGTGGCTCACATGCAGTATCTCGTCGCCCGCTTGCAGCCGCAGCGAGCGCAGGACGGCATTCGCGCCGGTCGTCGCGTTGGGCACGAAGGCGACATCGTCCGGCTCGGCGCCAACGAAGCGCGCCAGAGCCGCCGCCGCCTCGCGCAATGCACCCGGCACCTCGAGGAAGAAGAACCGCGTCGGCTGCGCCTCCATGCGCTTGCGCCAGCCATCCTGTTCGGCCAGCACGACACGCGGCGTGGCACCGTACGAGCCGTGGTTGACGGTCAGAAAGTCGGGATCAAGGCCCCATTCGTGACGAATGGCGGCGCCGAGGACAACGGGACGTGTGGACACGAGGCCAGCCTACGGTCATCGCTAGCCCCGCGCTACTCCGTGGCGCGGTCCCGGCCGGGCCGATCACACGAGGTCGAGCACCTCGGCTACTGGACGGCGTGGCTTCTGCGCCCAGTTTCCCGGACGCTCCGGCCCTACGGACAAAAGCATGACCGGCACTTCGTCCTCGGCCAGTCCGAACTCGCGGTGCACCGCTTCGTCATCGAAACCGATCATCGGCGTCGAACCCAGGCCCAGCGAGCGGGCCGCATAGATCATCGCCGACGCGCCAAAGGCTCCGGTGCGTACTGCCTCGTCGCGCCGGCGCTGCGGGTACTCCATATACAGACCGCGCGCGGGGATTTCCCAGTCCGGCACCATCTTGGCCGGCATGATGCCCGCTTCCACCAGCGGAGCCAGGCGCTCTGGTATTACGCTGGAATCGACCAACTGGCCGCAGACGATGAAGGTAACGGCTGCTTCGGTTATTGCGGGCTGATCCCAGGCGATCGGACGCAACCGAGCCTTGGCTTCAGGCGAGCGTACGGCGATGAATCGCCAGTTCTGCAAGTGGAAGGATGTCGGCGCGGAGGTGCCGATTCGCACCAGCTCGCGGATTTGGTCGTCGCTCAGGATGGCGGCAGGGTCGTAGTACTTGGCGGCGCTACGGCTCAGGATGCATTCGATGACGGCGTTGGTCATGGTCATTCCGTTGGTCACGGTTAATCCTGTGGACGAAGGAATAAGTAGGTGCGTGTCACTCATGGACGAACGCGGATGATCGTCTTCCCCGAGCGTCGCTCGGTCGGGTTGAAGGCGGAGACAGCATCGTCGAGGGACGCGACGGTGCCGATGTTCGCCCGCAGTCGTCCGTCCCGCACCCGCTGGACGATCTCACCCAGTTGAACGCGATCGGACTCGACAACGAAGTCGATCGCCAAGCCGTCGGCGGGCCGCGCCTCGGACGGTCCGACGACGGACACCAGCGTCCCTCCGGGTCGAACCAGGCGCGCAGACCGCTTCCCGATTTCGCCGCCGATGAGATCGAAAACCAGATCGACTTGGCCGACGTCTTCCAGGGCCTCGTTGCCGAGGTCGACGAACTCCCGTGCGCCGAAGTCGAGTGCCGACTGACGGGCGGCGGCCCGTCCGGTGCCGATGACGTAGGCGCCGGCCTCACGCGCGAGCTGGGTTACCACTGACCCGACTGCGCCGGCCGCGCCGTGCACGAGGACGCTCTGCCCTGCCCGGAGGCGGCCGTGCCCGAACAGCCCCTGCCACGCGGTCAGGCCCGGCATCGCCACGCTTGCGCCCACCGTGAAG
>DASXQC010000873.1:0-2262 GCA_036493235.1 Reyranella sp. | reverse complement strand
CGGCTTCGATTCCGGTCCCTTGTGCCAGCCCTCGGCGACGGCGAACTGGCCGTTGCCGGCCTGGAAGACGCGGCCGGTGATCTCGCGGCTCTCCTCGCTCACCAGCCAGGTCGAGACCGGCGCGATCCACTTGGGGCTGCGAGTCTGCTTGTCCTCCTCGCTGTACTCGCGCAGGTCGTCGGTCATGCGGGTGTAGGCCGACGGCGAGATCGAGTTCACGGTGATGCCGTAACGGCCGAGCTCGCGCGCGGCGATCACGGTGAACGAGGCGATGCCGGCCTTCGCGGCTCCGTAGTTGGTCTGGCCGATATTGCCGTAGATGCCCGACACCGAGGTCGTGGTGATGATGCGCGCGTCGACCGGCCCGCCCTTCGCCTTGGCCTGGTCGCGCCAGTAGGCCGCCGCATGGCGGGCCGGCGCGAAGGTGCCCTTGAGGTGGACCTTGATCACGGCGTCCCACTCGTCCTCGGTCATGTTCACGAGCATGCGATCGCGCAGAATGCCTGCATTCAACACGACGGCATCGAGCTTGCCGAAGACGGAGACCGCCTGATCGATCATGCGCTTGGCACCGTTCCAGTCGGAGACGTCGTCGCCATTGGCCACCGCGTCGCCGCCCATCGCCTTGATCTCGTTGACGACCTGCTGGGCGGGGCCGACATCGTTGCCCTTGCCGGCGCGGTCGCCGCCGAGATCGTTCACCACGACCTTGGCGCCGTGCTCGGCCAGCATCAGGCAATGCTCGCGGCCGACGCCGCGGGCGCCTCCCGTGACAATCGCCACCCGACCCTCACACAATCTTGCCAGTGCTCCCTCCCGTCTTTTGCGTGTCTGGAATGGACAGTCCTAGGCTAGTCTAGCGAAGCCTCAAGGAGGATCACCATGGACACCCTGCCGCTCGTCACCCCAGAACAGGTCGGTCTTTCCGCAGCGCGGCTCGCGCGTGTCTCAGAGTGGATGAAAGGCTGGGTCGACAGCGGCAAGCTGCCCGGCTTGCTGGTCGCCGTCATGCGGCGCGGCGAGCTCGCCTTCGCCGAGACCTACGGCAAGGCCGACGTCGAGCGCAACAAGCCGGTGCGGCCCGACACGATCTACCGCATCTACTCGATGACCAAGCCGCTCACCTCGACGGCGATCATGATGTTGTACGAGGAAGGCCGCTTCCAGCTCGACGACCCGATCTCCAAGTTCATCCCCGCCTTCGCCAACCCGCGCGTCTATGCCGGCGGCAGCCGCGGCAAGATCGATACCGTGCCGGGCGAGCGCGAGATCAACTTCCGCGACCTGCTCAGCCACACCTCGGGCCTGACCTACGGCTTCATGGAGAGCAATCCGGTCGACGCGCTCTACCGCGCCAAGGATGGCGGCGTCGACTTCCAGATGGACAAGACCAGCCTCAAGACCATCGTCGAGCGGCTCGCCACGTTCCCGCTGATCACGCAGCCCGGCAAGGCGTGGAACTACTCGGTCTCGACCGACGTGCTGGGCTACCTGGTCGAGGTGATCTCGGGCCAGCCATTCGAGAAGTTCCTGGTCGAGAAGGTGATCAAGCCGCTCGGCATGGTCGATACGGACTTCTTCGTGCCTGACTCGAAACACGACCGCTTCGCCGCCAACTACCAGGCCGGCGCCGGCGGCAAGCTTGAGGTAATCGACGATCCGACCAAGAGCCGCTACCTCAAGCCGCGTACGGTCAGCTCGGGCGGTGGCGGCCTGGTATCGACCGCGTCGGACTACCTCCGCTTCTGCAAGTTCATGCTCAACAAGGGTGAGCTCGACGGCGTGCGCCTCCTCGGCCGCAAGACGGTCGAACTCATGACCATGAATCACCTGAATGGTGACATGGCCGCCATGGGCATGCCGCGCTGGTCCGAATCCACGTCCGCCGGCATCGGCTTCGGGCTGGGCTTCTCGGTGATGATCGATCCCGCCAAGGCCCACATCGTCGGCACGGCCGGCGAATATGCCTGGGGCGGTGCGGCGTCGACCGCCTTCTGGTGCGACCCGGCGGAGGACATGGCGGTCGTGATGCTGACCCAGCTCATGCCGTCCACGACCTACCCGATCCGCCGCGAACTGCGTGTGCTTTCCTATCAAGCGATCGTCGACTGATCCGGAGGCTGCCGTGCGCAACACCGGGCCTCTCAAGGTCACCAAGCTCCATCCGCTGTTCGGCGCGGAGGTCGAAGGCATTGATATCACGCGGCCGTTGAGCCCGCGCGAGTTCGGGCCGATCCGCGCCGCCTTCGAGGAGCATTCGGT
>DASXQC010000872.1:0-17522 GCA_036493235.1 Reyranella sp. | reverse complement strand
CTGGCCGAGGTGCGCGCGACGACGGAAGGCCTCACGCGCGCGCAGCCCATGCTGGCATCGCTGGCCGCCGACCCGAGCCTGAGGGGTGTGCTCGCCACGCTGTCGATAGGCCTGCAAGGCGTGACGTACGGGCAGGCGAAGCTCGCCGACTTCGAGCCGGAGATGACAGTGCTGGCCGAGACGTTCGAGAAGGCCGGAGCCGGTCAGCCAGCCTTCATGTCCTGGCGACAAACGCTCATGCCGGTCTCCAGCGACGGCACGGACACGCGACAGGTACTCCTCGTCAAGCCGGTGTTGAACTTCAGCGACCTGCAGCCGGGCCAGGCTGCGAGCGCGGCCATTCGCGCGACGGCGCGGTCCCTGGGGCTCGATCCGGCGCATGGCGTCACCGTGCGCCTCACCGGCCCTGTTCCGCTGGCGGACGAGGAGTTCGGCTCATTGGCGCAGGACGCCGATATGTTGATGGGCGGCATGGTCGCGGCACTGCTGGTCATCCTCTGGCTGTCGGTGCGCTCGGCCCGCATCGTCATCGCCATGCTGCTCACGACATTCATCGGCCTGGTGATCACGACGGCCATCGGCCTGCTCGTCGTCGGCCGTTTCAACCTCATCTCGGTCGCCTTCATCCCGCTGTTCGTCGGCCTCGGCGTCGACTTCACCATCCAGTTCAGCGTTCGCAGCCGTGCGGAGCGGCTCACGCACCCGAAGCTTGCCGGCGCGCTGATTGCCGCCGCCGGCGGCGTCGGGCCGGCGCTCGCCCTCTCCGCCGCGGCGATCAGCGTCGGCTTCTTCTCCTTTCTTCCGACGACCTACATCGGCGTGGCGGAGCTCGGCGTGATCGCGGGCGTCGGCATGATCGTGGCCTTCGTGCTGACGATCGTGCTTCTGCCGGCGCTGCTGATGGTGCTGCGTCCGTCCGGCAAGGGCATGGCGGAGGTCGGCTTTTCGATGCTGGCGCCGGTCGACACCTTCATCCATCGCCGCCGGCGTGCCGTCCTCGCAGTTGCCTCGGTGGCGGCAGTGGCCTCGCTCGCGCTGCTGCCGCAGCTTCGCTTCGATTTCGATCCGCTCAATCTCAAGAGCCCCACCGTCGAATCGATGACGACATTGAAAGCGCTGACCGCCGATCCCAAGTGGACGCCCAACACGATCAACGTGCTCGAGCCTTCGCTGGACGCAGCACGGCCCGTGGTGGCCCGGCTCGCCACCCTGCCCGAGGTTTCCAGGACGGTCACGCTCGCGAGCTTCGTGCCGACGGAGCAGCCGGAGAAGCTGGCACTCATCGGCGATGCGGCCCAGCACCTCGAGCCGGCGCTCGCCGCACCGCCGCGCACGCCGCCGTCGGACGCGGAAGTGCAGGAGGCGATATCCGCAACAGCCACCGCGTTGCGGCAAACCGCAGGCGAGGCGAACGACGGCGGTGTCGTCTCGGCCCGCCGACTGGCCGACGCTCTGGACAAATTGCGCGCCGCTCCGCCGGATGTGCGCGCGGCGGCAGCGTCGGCCGTCGAGATGCCACTCGAGGTTCTGCGCGATCAGGTCCGGTCGATGCTTCAGGCCGGACCAGTCACTCTCGAGAGTTTACCGCGCCAACTGGCTGCCGACTGGGTCGCCAAGGATGGCCGCGCCCGCATCCAGGTCCTGCCGCGCAGCAGCCAGGACGAGGCGTCCCTGCACCGCTTTGCTTTGGCCGTCCAGACGGTCGCGCCGGACGCGACTGGCGCGCCCATCGACATCAGGGCTTCGGGCAACAGCGTGATCCGCGCGTTCCTCGAGGCCGGCGTCTACTCCCTGGTCTCGATCACGGTCATCCTCGTCCTGGTGCTGCGCCGCGCGCGTGACGTCGTGCTGACCCTGATTCCGGTCATGCTGAGCGGGCTGCTCACCTTCGCCACCTGCGCGGTATTGGACCTGCCGCTGAACTTCGCCAACATCATCGCCCTGCCGCTGCTGTTCGGCGTAGGCGTGGCCTTCAACATCTATTTCGTCCTGGCCTGGCGAGCCGGCGAGACGGCGATGCTCCAGTCGAGCCTGATGCGCGCCGTGGTCTTCAGCGCCATGACGACGGCCACCGCATTCGGCACACTCTGGCTGTCGAGTCATCCCGGCACCGCCAGCATGGGCCGCCTGCTGATGATATCGCTCGGCTGGGAGCTGCTGGTCACCCTGCTGGTCCGCCCGGCCCTCCTCGCCCAACCGCCGTCCGTCACATCGTGAGCATCGCCTCGCGGCGTTCGCCGCCCCAGGCGACGAACGGGATCACGGCCAGCATCAGGATCAGCGCCGCGACGAAGCCGATCGCGCGCCCGAGCGTCAGCCGGTCCATGCGCGTCTCCGACACGATGACGTGCGCCGTCGGCGCCAGCGGGCCCAGCACCAGATCGTCGCCGCAAGCCTTGACCGCGATTGGCGTGCCGTCGGCCACGTAGTCGACCAGGCCGATCGGCCCCTGCGGCACGCGGATGTAGCGCGCCCGCGCCTCGACGCCATTGCGCAGGTCGCGATAGCTGACCCGCCGCGCGTCGGGCGTGGTGCATTCGACCGGAATGTTCTTGTACTGCGGCAGATACTCGGTCACGCCCCACACCCCGTCGAGCTGCTCGAACTCGGTGATCGCGACGCGATCGTCCTGCCAGGAAAGATGTTTCGCCACACCGCCCGGGAACTGCAGCATGACGAACGCCGTGCCCAGCACCGCGAGGCTCGCCAGCACGGGCAACCCGCGTGAGGAGCGCCCCGCCTCGCGCCAGCCGACCAGCAAGGCGCCCAGCAGCAGCACGGCCGCCGGCAGCGCAAGCCGCCACACGAAGATCGACAGGTCGAGGGTCGGGATGAGCCGGGTGATCGGATAGAACGGCTTGGCTTGCAACAGGATCAGCACGAAGCCGACGATTGCCGGCACCCAGAACTGCAGCGACAGGCGGGCGCGCGCGACGACCACCACCAGGATCGTCGCCAACGGCATCCAGATGCCGACGGTGCGTATGTGATGGAAGCGAACGAGATCCAGGAGCGATACGAAGCTCTCCTCGAAGGTGGCCGGCAATGCCCTCGGCCCGAGGATCAGGCCCTGCCACAGCCCTTGCGGCAGCCAGAACGGCGCCGACAGCACGACCGCAGCGACCGACGGCACGAGGCCACGCCGCACCAGCTGCAGCGGCGTCAGGCCCGAGAGGCTGTAGGCGACGATCACCTCGGCCACCAGGCACTGGGCCATCACGATCGGATGGCCGCAGATCTGCAGGAACAGGAAGACTGCCAACCACCGGCCGGTGACCGGCGACAGGGCGCTCGCCACCACCCACGGCATCAGGCAGTAGACCCAGATCTCGGCCAGCGAGCCGCGCGCGAACCACAGCGAGTAGACGTAGTTGGCGCCGAGGAACAGTAACGCCACCAGGTAGTCGCGTTCGAGCTGCCCGCGGTCGCGCTTCGCCGGGGCCGATCGCTCGACCATCGCCTGCACGCCGGCCGCCATCATGACGAAGTACAGCATCATGCTGATCTTGAAGGCCCAGATCGCCGGCAGGCCGAGCAGCGCGAACAGGACGGGCAGCAGGTACGAGACGTGGCTGTAGTAGACGAAGGTCGGCACCCCCTCGCCAGTCGACGGGCTCAGCAGGAACGCGCTCAGCGGGCCGTTGCGCAGCTGGTCGGCCAGCGCGGCGATGCGGTAGGTGTGGGTGAAGGAATCGTCGCCCCAGGAGAAGAAGTAGGCGCCGACGATGGCGGCGACGGCGCACCAGAAGGCGCCGCGGGCGTGCTGGCGCCAGATCAGCACGAGTGCAGCGGCGACGAAGGCCAGCAGCACCGCAAGATAGACCGCGAAAAAGACGGGATGCTCACGCCCGGCCTCGGCGTTGATCTCCCACATCGTCGTGAACTTGCCCGTCAGCAGCGACCCCATACGCCTGCTCTCCCCCAAACCTTCCCCAAGGTCTCCGCCTCGCCCCCGAGGCGCGCAGAACCTACAATAGGCATTGTGGCTCCGTAAGCCGGTCGCGGAGCGGCAAAATTGCAGGGAGGAAACGATTCCTTGGGCGCTGGATCGCCGACTCCGCGGACGCTGGCCGTCGATGCAGGGCTTATCGCCGCAGGCACTTTCGTGCTGCTGGTCGGTATCATCCTGTGGCTCGACAATGCGCAGGCCTTCCTGACCGGCAACGGGGTGTTCAAGGCGGCCGAGCTCAAGCCATGGATCAGCGATCCCGCCTCGGCGCCGCTCTATCCCTCGAACTACCTGTTCTACCCGGTGTACGGCGCGCTTTGCCGCCTGCTCGACTCGCTCGGCGTCCTGACGGGCGATCCGCGGCGGCAGATCACGATCCTGAACGCCGCCAGCGCGGCACTCTGCGTCTCGGTGATCTATCGCCTGGGTTGCGCCCTCACCCACAGCCGGGTGCTGGCCGCGAGCGCGGCGCTGTTCCATCTCGCCTCCTGCTTCGTGCTGATGCTCGCCATCACCAACGAAGACATCATGCCGAGCTACACCGTCACCCTGGCAGGGATGGCGTTGGCGGCGGTGTGGTTCGCACGACCCACAGCGGCGCGCGTGCTCGCGGTATCGGTCGTGTTCAGCCTGGGCTGGCTCGGCGAATGGCGCCTGATGTTCCCCGCCCTGCCGGGATTGCTCGCGGCGCTGTGGCTGGCACCCGAATCGCCGGCGGCGCGGCTGCGCGCGATCGCGCTGCTGCTGGCCGGCATCGTCGCAACCGCCTCGGTCGCAGCCCTGCTGGGCCACGGCCACAACGGCGCGGTCGGGCCGTTCGGCCTGATCTGGACCGGCAAGGCGGTGCACTCGGCCTGGGCCGGCTTCAGCTGGGCCAAGGTCGGCTACCTGCGCGACGGTGTCGTGTCCTACCTGCTGGGCACGGCGTTGAGCTGGATTCCCGTCATCGGCTGGGACCTCTGGCGCTACGTCTCGCTCGTGCTGATCGGCGGGCTGAGTTGGGCCGCTTCCCTCGAGCTGGGGCCGCGCCGGCACGAGCCGATGGTGCGTTCGGCGGTCGCGGTGTTCGGCGTGACCTTCGTCGCGGGCGAGGTGTTCAACCTCTACTCGCAGCCGCAGGACGCGCAGATGCAGATCAACGTCATGCCGTGGCTGACGCTGGCCTGGCTATTTGCGCTGAAGGCGGCCGCGGCGCGCTGGCGGCAGGGCGTCGCGATCCTGACGGCGGCGGCGGTCCTGCTGCTCGCCTACAACATCTGGAGCCTCACGCCGCTGCGCGGGCTCGACACGCGCTGGCGGGTGGCCTTCGCCGAGCTCGAGCGCCGCGCCGATCCCCGCCGCACCGTGTTCGTGCTCCACGACTTCGACTGGATAATGCCCTACGGCTCGCTCTACTGGGGCCTCGAGGAGCCGGGCGTCGACCGTCTCGGTCCCGCACCGCAGGCGCGCCCCAAGTTCAAGTGGATCGGCTTCATCGGCCAGCTGCTGCGCCATTCCGACTGGACGGTCGATCAGCAGACCGCCGACCTGCGCCGCGAGATCGATAAGGCGATGGCTCTGGGCTACGACGTGCTGCTGGTGAGGCTCGCCCATGTCGACCTCGACCAGCTCGAGCGCGAAACCGGCATGGTCGCGAGCCATCGCCAGCTCGCGGCCCTGCGCGACACCCTGTTGCACGACTACGTCATCGAGCCCGCCTTCACCGATCCCGTCATGGGCTCGTTCGACCGGCTGAAGCGCGCGATTGGGGACTAGACTCGCGTCCCGCGTCCCACTTGCGTGGGACGCCTGAAATGCTGGCCTGCATGCACTTTAGGCAATTCGTCCCAGGTTTTGCGCCATAGCTGGGGTGATTTTGCCCGGGTAAATCCCCCTTACGGCGAGGTCGCCCGCTGGATGCGTCGCTCGTCGAGCCCGACCGAGCGGGCGGTCTCGACGATGGCGGCCCAGGTGTCGTCGGGCAGCGGTACGCCCTCGGCCAGGCGCTCCCGGCGCATGCGCGCCTCGGGCTCGCCCGGCACCAGGATCTCGGCCCCAGCCGCTACCGGCCGCGAGCTCTTCACGAAGTCCACGTACCGGGCGACATCCGTGGGGAAGAAGCCCTCCGGATCGAACACCTTGGGGTCGACGTAGAACGACAGCATGCCGTTGGCGAACTTGCCGCGCTTGGGATCGGTCGCGCCATTGCCCGAGAACGAGCCGCCCAGCATCTCGCACATGAAGGCGAGGCCCGAACCCTTGTGATCGCCGAAGGCGCGGATCGCGCCGGTGCCCTGCGCATGGTTGCGCGGGCCGGTCGGCGTGTATTCGCCGTAGAGCAAATGCGGATCGGCGCTTGGCTGGCCGTCGGGACCGATCAGCGCGCCGTCCGGCACCTTCTTGCCGCCCTGGCTCGCCACCAGCACCTTGCCCTCGGCGACGATCGACGTGGCGAAGTCGAGCACCAGCGGGTCCTGCCCCGCCCGCGGGATGCCGACGCAATAGGGTGCAGTCGAGAAGCGGCGGTCGACGCCGCCATAGGGCGCCACCAGCACGCTGCCCGAGGCATTGACGAAGTGGATCGACACCAGCCCTTCGGCCGCCGCCATCTCCGCCCAGTCGCCGACCCGGCCGACATGGCCCGCGTTGCGCAGGGTCACGGCGGAGAGGCCGTTCTTCTTGCACTTCTCGATGCCAATGCGGATGGCCTGCGGCGTCACTGTCTGGCCGAAGCCGTACTTGCCGTCGACCACGGCGATCACCGGCGTGTCGACCACCACGTCGACCGTGACATCCGCCACGACGGTGCCGTTCTTCTTCTGCGTGGCATAGCGCGGCACGCGCACGACGCCATGGCTATCGTGGCCCGAGAGGTTCGCGCTCACGAGGTAGCGGCCGATGCGGCCGCCCTCGTCTTTCGAGCAACCGGCCGAGACGAAGATGTCCGCGACGAAGGCCTCGAGCGCCTCCGCCTTGAGGGTGACTGTCATTACGCTTGCTCCTCTTGTGCTGGGCGCGCGCCACTCCTTGGCGCGTCACGAATCGCGCCAAGGAGTGGCGCGCCCCCAGCGAAAGACTACTTCTTCGTCGTGCGGGCGAGATTGGCGACGTAGCCGCGGTTCCAGGTCGGGGTGATCCAGACCTCGTTGATGCAGATGTGCGCCGGCAGGCAGGCGACGTAGCGGATCAGGTCGCCGACATCCTCCGACTGCGCCATCTGCGCCCGCTCCTGCTTGGTGACCGGCACGGGCCGCTTGTCGAGGATCGGCGTCGCAACTTCGCCCGGCAGCAGCGCACAGGAGCGGATGCCGTTGACGCATTCCTCCTGATTGATGGTGTGGCTCATCGCCACCACGCCGTGCTTGGCCGCCGAATAGGCTGGCCCCGACAGCAGGCTGGGGTTGCGCCCGGCCATCGAGGAGGTGTGGATCAGCACGCCGTCCTTCTTCTTGCGCATCATCGGCAGCACTGCCGTCGTGCAATAGAAGGCGCTCGAGAGATTGCCGTCGATCACCTGCTCGGCGTTGGCGGGGGTGAGCTTGGCCCACTGGCGCTCGAGAATGTTGAGGCCGGCATTGTTCACCAGGATGTCGCAACGGCCGTACTTCTTCTCGATCTCCTTGGCGATCTTGGTGACAGCCGACGCCTTCATCAGGTCGCCCGTCTTCACCTCGGCCTTGCCGCCCGCCTTCTTGATCGTCGCCGCGGTCTCCTGCAGCGGCTCTTTGCGCCGGCCGGTCAGCACCACGGTGGCGCCTTCCCTGGCGAGCGCAACCGCCGCCGCCTGACCAATACCCGAGCCAGCACCGGTCACCCAGGCGACCTTGCCCGTCAACGCAGCCATTCGATCACTCCCTTGATGTCATCCCGAACGAAGTGAGGGATCCTTGGTCATCCCAAAGATCCCTCACTTCGTTCGGGATGACAGAGGGCGCAAGGCCCCCTGCCTCTCTCTTTAGATCACCTTGCCGGTCGTGTCGTCGATCAGGTGCATATTGCTGAGATCGGCGCGCAGCTTCATCGACCGCTCGGCGGTGGCGCCTGCGTTCGGATTGACCCGGCCGCACACTTCGGCGCCGTTCATGGTGAAGTAGACCAGCGTCTCCATGCCCATCGGCTCGACCACCTCGATCACCTGCTCGAAGTCGTGCTGGTTGGGTTCGGTATGCGGCCGCGTCTCGGCAATGTGCTCGGGACGGAGGCCCAGCACCAGGTTCGGCTTGCCGACATAGGACGCGTAGCGCGCGGTCCGGCCGTCGGGGACCGGGAAGGCGAGCTTGTCGTTCAGCCGCACCCGGAGCGCGCCCGCGGCCTGCTCGAGTTGGCAGGGGATGAAGTTCATCGCCGGCGAGCCGATGAAGCCCGCCACGAACTTTGTGGCCGGCGAATGGTAGAGGTCGTTGGGCGTGCCGACCTGCTCGATCAGGCCGGCATTCATCACCACCACGCGGTCGGCAAGCGTCATCGCCTCGACCTGGTCGTGCGTCACGTAGACCGTGGTGGTGCGCACCTTCTGATGCACCTTCTTGATCACGGTACGCATCTGCACGCGCAGCTTGGCGTCGAGGTTCGACAGCGGCTCGTCGAACAGGAACACCTTGGGATCGCGCACGATGGCACGGCCCATGGCGACGCGCTGGCGCTGGCCGCCCGACAGCTGCTTGGGCTTGCGGTCGAGCAGCTCGGTGATGTCGAGGATGCCGGCCGCCGTCCTGACCCGCTGGTCGATCACCTGCTTCGGCGTCTTCTTGAGCTTCAGCCCGAACGACATGTTCTCGTAGACGTTCATGTGCGGGTACAGCGCGTAGTTCTGGAACACCATCGCGATGTCCCGGTCCTTGGGCGGGACGTCGTTGACGACGTCGCCACCGATCGCGATGTCGCCGCCCGAGATCTCCTCGAGACCGGCGATCATGCGCAAGGTCGTGCTCTTGCCGCAGCCTGAGGGCCCGACCAGCACGATGAACTCCTTGTCGGCGATGTCGAGATCCACGCCGCGGACGGCGAGCACCTCGTCGTATTTCTTGATGACCTTACGCAGCGAAACCTGAGCCATGTTCCCTGTTCCTTAGCCCTTGGTGGCACCCGCGGTGAGACCCGCGATGTAGTAGTCCATGAGGAAGGCGTAGATGATGAGCGGAGGCGCCGCTCCCAGCAGCGCACCGGCCATGATCTGGCCCCAGTTGAAGACGTCTCCCTTGATCAGCGTGGTGACGATGCCGACCGGCAGGACGAGCTCGGTCGTCGATGTCGTGAAGGCGAGCGGATAGAGGAACTGCGCCCACGACACGGTGAAGCAGAAGATCGTCGCGGCGATGATGCCGGGCAGCGCGACCGGGATGAAAATCTTGGTCAGCGTCTGCATCCAGGTCGCGCCGTCGATCAGCGCGGACTCGTCGAGCTCCTTGGGGATCGACGCGAAGTAGCCGATCATGATCCAGGTGCAGAACGGCACGGTGAGCGTCGGGTAGATGATGCACAGCGTCCACCAGTGGTTGATCAGCTCGATGCCGGTGGTTTCACGCACGAACGTCATCATCTTGAACAGCGGGATGAACAGCAGCGTGTCCGGAATCAGGTAAGTCAGGAACACGCCGGTCGCGAGCGCCGCGGAGCCCCAGAACTTCATGCGGGCCAGCGAGAAGGCTGCGATCACGCTGATCAGCATGGTGACCACCACAACGCAGATCGACACCAGCGCCGAGTTGCGGAAGAAGATCAGGTACTGGTTCTGCGTCAGCAGCTCGATGAAGTTCGAGAGCGTCGGCGAGTACACCCACCACGGGTTGGTGATGGCGGCGATCTCCTCCTTGCTCTTGAGCGCCGTGATCAGCATGTAGAACGGCGGCATCAGGAAGAAGATCGCGAACAGCGTCAGGAAGAAGTAGGACCAGCGGAGCGCCCAGCGACGGCTCTGGCTGATGCTGCCGTATCGGGCGGGGCGCGTCGGCGCCCCGGCCGTTGCGACTGCGGCGTTTGCCATCAGACTTCACTCCCCCGCTTGGAGATGTCGCGCAGGATGAATGTCGCGGCGACGGCCAGGATCGGCACCATGAACAGCGACACGGTCGCGCCGAGCGGGATGTCGCCGCTCTCGATGCCGACCTTGAACGCCCAGGTGGCAAAGACGTGCGTGGCCGTGAGCGGCCCGCCCGCTGTCAGCACGCGGACGATGTCGAAGTTGGCGAAGGTGACGATCGTCGAGAACAGGATGGTGATGGCGATGATGTTGCGCATCATCGGCAGGGTCACGAACCAGATGCGCTGCCACCAGGTGGCGCCGTCGATCGAGGCTGCCTCGTAGAGCTGCTCGGGCACCGACTTCAGCGCCGCCAGGTACATGATCAGGAAGAACGGGGCGCCGGCCCACACATTCACCAGGATGACCGAGAAGCGCGCCCAGCCCGCCTCGCCGAGCCACGAGATCTTGGGCAGGCCGATGTGGGCAAAGATCCAGTTGAAGGCCGAGTAGCTCGGGTCGAACAGCCACAGCCAGGAGAGCGTGCTCATCGCCGCGGGAATGACCCACGGCACCAGCAGCATGCCGCGCCACTTGCGCTGCCCCTTGGTTGGGATGTTGTTGACGAAGTGCGCCACCACGAAGCCGATCATTGCCTTGAACAGCACGGCGGTGAGGGCGAACAGGCAGGACTGCGCGACGACTTCCCAGAAGGTCTCGCGCTTGAACAGAAATTCGAAATTTGCGAAGCCGACGAACCGGACCATCGACTTGTTCAGCATCGACAGCCAAACCGCGTAGCCGGCTGGATAGGCAACCAGAATGGTAATCAACAGGATCAGCGGAAGCGCCATCAGGAAGGCGACGGTCGATTTACGCTGGACGAGCTTGTGCAGGCTGTTGCGCCCGGCTCTCGTCGCGACGGCAGAATTGGAGGCGGCGATGTCGGCCATGGGTTTCTCCGTGCGTTCGGGGCGGATGCTCGATGAGAGAGGGACGCCGGCCTTGCCGGCCGGCGTCCCCTGTTCTCTTCCTGACTAGTTACGCATGAACCCTTCGATTTCGCCCGAGGCCCAGTCGAGAGTCTTCTCGAGCGGCTCGCCCTTGAAGTAGCGAACCGCCATCTGGGTCTGGATGCCCTGGTTGTAGATCTGCTCGGCGATCTTGTGCGGCGCCGGCGCCGCGGCGACCGAGAGGATCTGGTGATTGTGCGGGTTGGGATAGTGGTAGAGCGTGCCCTTCGGCGGCTCCGCCTCGGCCCACACCTTGAAGGTGGTGAGCTTCTCGAACGCCGGCAGGTCGTAGCCGCCCGAGGCGTTCACCATCTTCTCGGCCGAATCGGCGGTCGACAGATGGCGCAGCAGGCTCTTGGCCGCCGACTGGTTCTTGCTGAAGCTCCAGGTGCACCAGAAGAACGGCAGGAATGGTGCGTAGCGGCCCTTGGGCCCGGCCGGGAAGCCGTGCGTCCAGCACTGCTCGGCGACCTTCGGGGCATCGCGCTTGGCGACCGCCCAGGCCGACGGCGGGTTCATGATCATCGACGCCTGGCCCGAGACCAGGAACTTGTTGTTCGAGGCGTCGTCCCACGCTGCCACGTCGGGCGGCAGGAAGGCCATCAGCTTCTTGTAGAACTCGAGCGCCTGGCGGACCTGGTCGTTCTTGAGGACGATGTCGCCCTTCTCGTTGACCAGCACCGCGCCGAAGGAGTTGAAGACCGCGCCGATCGTGTCGACGTTGTCCGACGTGGTGCCGAGGCCGATGCCGAACGGATGGCCGCCCTTGTGGCAGGCTTCCGCCGCCTTGAGGAAGGTGTCGAACGTCCAGTTGTCGGCCTTGGGCGCCTCGCCCGCGGGATACATCGCCTTGATGTCGAGACCGGCGTACTCCTTCATATAGTCCAGCCGCGAGCACGGACCCTTGATCTGGCTGCCGATAGTCGCCGGGATACCCAGCCACTTGCCCTTGACCTTGCCGAGATACTCGACCGTGTTGTTGACCTTGCCGTTCTCCTTGATCAGGTCGTCCATCAGATCGTTCATCGGGACGAGGATCTCGGCGTAGCGCGCCGGCAGGAAGGTGTTCTGCGCCAGGATGTCGTGCCCCGACCCGGCCTGGCCTTCTGCGGCGGTCGTCAACAGGAGCTTGTTGCCCTGCGAGGTGATGAAGTCGATCTGGACGTCGACCTTTTCCTTTTCGCCCCACTCCTTGATCAGCTTTTCCGTCGCGCCGTTGGCGTTCGGCACCCAGTGATCCCAGAAGCCGACCGACAGCTTACCGGCCGCGTAAGCGCCGCGCACGAATGGTGCAGCGACCGCGGCAGTCGACAGCGCTGCCGTGCTGGCGACAAAACGACGACGACTAACTTTCCTCGAAACCATGCACATTTCCTCCTGTACGCCGGGCACGTTGACTCGGCTGACACACCCGCTCGCCTTCAGCTCGCGAATTTCGTGGCTCTTGGTTGAAGCCTTGGACTAGATGCTATGCATAAGGGTGAAACCAAGCAATGCATTTTCGGTCGTAGTGACGCGAGGTGGTTTGACAGTCGCCCGTCCTGCCGGGATGGTGGGCCAAACCATCCCGCCAAAAATTCCTGTGAAATTGAGCCTGCTCGAAGATGCGTGAGTCCCCCGTCGCCAATCCGTGGCTTGCTGCCGTCGAACCCTCACCGATTGGTGAAACCAAGCGCTGGGTGCTTGGCCGCACCTTCCCCGACGACCGGCCCCTGATCGACCTCAGCCAGGCGATCCCCGGCTATCCTCCGGCGATGGAATTGCGCCGGCATCTGGGTGAGCAGCTGCTCGATCCGGCAATGCACGGCTACACGCCGATCCTTGGTTTATCGGCACTCCGCGAGGAATATGCAGCCCACCTCTCCTCTTTCTACGGCGCGCCAATCGCGCCGGGCGAGGTCGGTATCACCTCCGGCTGCAACCAGGCCTTCTGCCTTGCCCTGATGAGCATCGCCAAGGCGGGCGACGAGGTGATCCTGCCGCGCCCCCACTACTTCAATCACGACATGTGGATCCGCATGCAGGGCGTGACCCCGGTGTCGCTCGACTTCCGGCCGGGCTCCGGCGCCGTGCCCAACGCCGAGGACGCCGACAAGCTGATCACGCCAAGAACGCGCGCCATCGTGCTGATCTCGCCCAACAATCCGACTGGCGCGGTCTATCCGCCGGCGACCATCCACGCCTTCTACGAGCTGGCGCAGAAGCGCGGCATCACCCTGCTGCTCGACGAGACCTACAAGGACTTCCTGCCGGTCGGCAACCGGCCGCACGACCTGTTCAGCCGGCCCGACTGGCACGGCACCGTAGTGCACCTCTACAGCTTCTCCAAGGTGTTCGCCCTGACGGGGTACCGCGTCGGCGGCGTCACGGCCGGCGCCAGCCTGATGGCGGAGATCGAAAAGGCGATGGACTGCGTCTCGATCTGCCCGCCACGGCTCAGCCAGGAGGCGGCGCTCTACGGCCTGCGCAACCTGCTGCCCTGGGCCCGCCAGAACACCGAGGGCCTGAAGGCGCGCGCCGACCTGCTTGGCGACGGCCTCGCCCGATCCAATCGCTGGCGGCTGGTCAGCATCGGCGCCTACTTCGCCTACGTCGAGCACCCGTTCGCCGGCGAACGATCGACGGCGGTCTCCAAGCGGCTGGCCGACGAGGAGAACCTGCTGACCATCCCGGGCGATATGTTCGGCGCTGGCCAGGAGCGGTTCATGCGCATCGCCTTCGCCAATGTGACCGACGACAAGATCCCGACCGTCCTCGAGCGCCTCGAACGCTTCGGCGCGTAACTCATCGGACCGCGGCCCCCTGGCCTGAGCCGAGCCGAAGGCTCCAGGTCCGATGACGAAAACTAAGCCGCCGTCCGGGTCTGGCCGGCGATCCATTGCCAGCCCTGCGGTCCGTTGGTGAAGACGCACATCGACTGGTAGGTCGCCTCGACGGTCTGCCCACCGAACACGAAGCGGTCGTGGGCGACGAAGGTCGCTTCCGCCACGCCACGCGACGCCTGCACCGTGAGGTTGCTGATCCTCTGCTCGGCGATGACGATCTTCCCGGACGTGCAATAGGTGTCGATATAGCCCGCCTTGTCGAAGCTCCGGCCCGCGGCGTTGACGTACACGAAATCAGGATGGATCAACGAGTCGAGCTTGTCACCGGCCCGCGCCACGATGGCCTCCGCCTTGGCGAGCAGCACGCTGCCGATCTCCGCCTCGACGCTCATCGGACGGTCACCGCGTGATTGAGCGGACCATGCCCCGTGCCATAGCCCGGCGCAGTCGCGATCGCCTCGCGCACATAGGCGCGGGCGCGGGCGACTGCGTCGCGCAGGCTCATCTTCTGGGCGAGGCCGGCGGCGATCGCCGAGGCGAGTGTGCAGCCGGTGCCGTGCGTGCTGCGGCTCTGGATGCGGGCATCCTCGAAGCGGTCGACCGTGCCACCGTGGAACAACAGGTCGACGACGCGGTCGCCTTCGAGATGGCCGCCCTTCATCAGCACTGCCTTCGCACCGAGCGACACCAGCTTCTCGGCGGCGCGCGCCATGTCGGCCTCGGCCCGCACAGGAAAACCGACCAGCACTTCGGCCTCGGGCAGGTTTGGCGTCAGCAGCGCCGCCATCGGCAGCAGCCGGTCACGCAAGGCCGTCTCCGCTTCTGTCAGCAGCAGGCGATGCCCGCCCTTCGCCACCATCACCGGATCGACCACCAGCGGCACGCCGGGCGCATGCTTCCTGAAGGACGCCACGACGGTGTCGATCACCTCGGCGCTGTGCAGCATGCCGGTCTTGAGCGCGTCGGCGCCGATGTCGGTCAGCACGACCTCGATCTGCTGGGCGATGAAGGCCGGATCGACCGGCACCACGCCGTGGACGCCCTGCGTGTTCTGCGCCGTGAGAGCGGTGATCGCGGTCGCCGCGAAGCCGCCCATCGCGGTGACTGCCTTGATGTCGGCCTGGATGCCGGCGCCGCCGCCGGAATCCGAGCCAGCGACGATGAGGACCCTGCCCTTCATCGTCACGCCGCCTGCCGCGGGATCGCCTCGATGATGCGGTCGACCACCGTGCGCACGAGGTCCGAATCGTCGCCCTCGGCCATCACGCGGATCAGCGGCTCGGTGCCGGACTTGCGCACCAGGACGCGGCCGGTCTTGCCCAAGTCCTTCTCGGCCGCCGCGATCGCCGCCACGACCGACTGCGCGCTCATCGCTGCATTGGCGTCGCGCACCCGAACGTTCTTGAGAAGCTGGGGCACCGGATCGAACGCGCGGAAGGTCTCGCTTGCGGGCTTGCCGCCGTTGCGCAGGGCCGCCAGCGCCTGCAGCGCCGCCATCAGCCCGTCGCCGGTCGTGGCATGGTCGGTCATGATGATGTGGCCCGACTGCTCGCCACCCAGATTGAAGCCACCGGCCCTCATGCGCTCCAGCACATAACGATCGCCGACCTGGGTGCGCACCAGGGCGAGCCCGCGCGCGCCGACATAGCGCTCAAGGCCCAGATTCGACATCACCGTCGCCACCAGGCCGTTGCCGGCGAGCCGGCCGTCCTTCTTCCAGAGGTCGGCGATGGTGGCCATCAGCTGGTCGCCGTCGATCAGGTCGCCCTTCTCGCACACCAGCACGACGCGATCGGCGTCGCCGTCGAGCGCGATGCCGATGTCCGCGCCGTGCATCACGACCTGTTCCTGCAGCACGCCGGGATGGGTCGAGCCGCAGTTGCCGTTGATGTTGAAGCCGTCCGGATGGACCGCGACGGGGATCACGTCGGCGCCGAGCTCCCACAGCACGGTCGGCGCGGCCTTGTAGGCGGCGCCATTGGCGCAATCGACGACGATCTTGAGGCCCGCCAGGTCGAGCCGTCGCGCCACCGAGGCCTTCACCGCCTCTATGTAGCGGCCCTCGGCGTCGTCAAGGCGTTTGGCGCGGCCGATCGCAGCCGACGCCGCCAGCGGGATGTCGGCGTGGCTCTCGACCAGCCGCTCGATCTGCATCTCGACCGCGTCGGAGAGCTTGAAGCCGTCCGGGCCGAACAGCTTGATGCCGTTGTCCTCGTAGGGATTGTGCGAAGCCGAGATCATGACGCCGACGTCGGCGCGCATCGAGCGCGTCAGGAAGCCGACCGCGGGCGTCGGCAACGGCCCGAGCAGCAGCACGTCGACGCCGACCGACAGGAAGCCTGCCGTCAGCGCCTGCTCGATCATGTAGCCGCTGAGGCGCGTGTCCTTGCCGACCACGACGCGATGGCGATGGCCGCCGCGATTGAAGACCCGGCCCGCCGCCATGCCGATACGCATGGCGATCTCGGCCGTCATCGGGCTCGCGTTCGCGCGGCCCCTCACTCCATCGGTGCCGAACAGTGAGCGTGTCATCAACGCAGGTTTTATCGCATCGCCGCCCAGACTGCGAGGGCCTGACGCGTGCCTGCAACATCGTGCACCCGCAGGATGGAAGCCCCCAGCCGTGCCGCCTCGACGGCGAGCCAGACCGACGCCGGATCTCGCCGGCCCGGCTCCTTGACCCCGGTCAGCCGGCCGATGAAGCCCTTGCGCGAGGAACCGATCAGCACCGGATAGCCGCTTGCCGCGAGCCGGCCGGCGCCCTCGATCAGCGCCAGGTTCTCCTCGGGTGCCTTGCCGAAGCCGATGCCGGGATCGATCGCGATGTTGTCGTGCGCGACGCCGGCCGCCTCGGCGGCTCCGCCGCGCTCGAGCAGGAAGTCGCGCACATCCTCGACGACGTCACGATAGGCGGGACCTTCGTACTTGTTCTCGGCCTGGCCGCGGCGGTGCATCAGCACCACCGGCGCGCGGCGCCGGGCGATCAGCGGCATCAGCGCGGTATCGTCGCGCAGCGCCGAGACGTCGTTGACGATCTTCGCCCCGGCATCGAGGCAGGCGCGGGCGACCTCGGCGCGGCGAGTGTCGACCGAAACGACGACATCGCGCCTGGCCAGCTCCTCGACGACCCGCAGGACGCGGCTCAGCTCCTCGTCGACCGGCGTGGCCTGCGAGCCCGGCCGCGTGGACTCGCCGCCGACATCGACGATATCGGCTCCCTCCGAAACGAAACGCAGGCCATCGTCGATGGCCTGCGTGGTGTCGTAGCGTTCGCCACCGTCAGAAAAGGAGTCCGGCGTCACATTCACGATCGCCATCACACGAGGGCGATCGAGAGCGAGGCCGCCGAACGTGTGTATCAAACGCCCGGCTGCGGCTCGGGATTGGCGCCCGGCGAGGCGCCCGGGTTCTCGCCGCTGCTGGTCGGCACCGAGGCGCGGCGGCGGCGATCGCCACCCGAGCCGGCGCCGCCGGTGTCGTCGCGCACGATCTTCTCGCCGCGCAGCACCTGGTCGATCTCGTCCCGGCTCAGCGTCTCGTACTCGAGCAGCGCCTTCGCGATGGTGTGCAGGTCGTCGAGGTGCTCGGTCAGGATGTGCTTGGCCTTGCCCTCGCCCTCCTCGACCAGGCGGTGGACCTCCTGGTCGATGATCTGCGCGGTCGCCTCGGAGATGTTCTGCGTCTGGGTCACGGCGTGGCCGAGGAACACTTCCTGCTCGTTGGCCTGGTAGCGCACGCGGCCGAGCTTGTCGGACATGCCGTAGGCCGTGATCATGCCGCGCGCCATCTGGGTCGCG
>DASXQC010000871.1:0-20007 GCA_036493235.1 Reyranella sp. | reverse complement strand
TCGCCGTCGATCGGATTGTCGTCGGCATAGAGCAGCCGGTTGGTGCCGCGCGGCGATTCGTCTGACGTGCCGCCCTTGCCGGCGCGCACGGCCTTCACCGTGTCGGCGGCCCGCTTCAGCGCCTTCTCGTCGAGCGCCGAGGCGTGGCTGAAGCCGGTCACTTCGCCCGAAACCGCACGCAGGCCGAAGCCCTGGGTGGTGTCGTAGGCGGCGCTCTTCAGCTTGCCGTCATCGAACGCCAGGCTCTCGCTCTGGACGTATTCGAGGAACAGCTCGCCGTCGTCGCAGCCCTTCAGGGCCTCGTCGACCACCTTGCCGGTCTTGCGCAGGTCGAGCGCGCCCTTGCCGAAGAACAGGCCGTCGGCGGTCGCGAGGTGATTGATGCCCTTTGCCATGTGTTTTCCTTGAGGTTTCCGGGGGTCAGACCACGAGGACGATCTTCCCAAAATGGGCATTGGCCTTCATGTGGGCAAGCGCCTCGGCGGCCTGCGACAGCGGGAAAGTCTTGTCGATCGGCAGGTGCAGCTTGCCCGCTTCGATGGCCGGCCACAGGTCGGCGCGGGCTGCCTTGACGATGGCGCGCACCTCCTCGGGGCCGCGAGTGCGGAACGTGACGCCGATATAGTCGATGCGCTTCAAGGCATGCAGGTCGTAGTTGAATTCGCCTTTCATGCCGCCCAGCCGGCCGACATTGACGATGCGGCCCAGGATGGCCGCGGCCTCCATGTTCTGGTTCATGACGGTCGAGACCTGGTCGACGATCAGGTCGACGCCCTTGCCGCCGGTCGCTTCCTTGACCTTGTCCGGCCACTTGGGATCGTTGGTGTCGAGTGCCAGGTCACAGCCGAAGTCCTTGAGCTTGCTGCGGCGGCCCTCGTTGGTCGAAGTGCCCATCACGATCGAGGCGCCCATGTGCTTGGCGATCTGCATGCCGAGCAGACCGACGCCCGAGGAAGCGCCCTGGATCAGCACCGATTCGCCCTTCTTGAGCCGGCCCGCGCCGACCAGCGCGTTGTGCATGGTCTGGATGGCGACGGCCATGCAGGCAGCCTGCTCGTAGCTCATGTTGTTGGCCGGGATCTTGTGGGCGCGGCCCGCATCGGTGACGGCATATTCGGCAAAGCCGCCCGCCGCCGAGCTCATCACGCGATCGCCCGGCTTGAAGTCCTTGACGTCGGCGCCGACCGCCTCGACCTCGCCGGCGCATTCCAGGCCGACGATGGTGCCCGACCCGCCGACCGTGCCGTGCCGATGGCCGGAGGCGACTGCGAGATCGGCCCGGTTGAGCGACGCCGCCTTCACCTTGATCAGGAGCTCGTGGGCTTTGGGCGAGGGCTTGGGCGCGTCCGTGTATTGGACGCCGTTCTCGGTGACGACGGCGGCTTTCATGGGGGTCTCCTCTTCAGGGACCACCCATAGCACGGCCCAATCAGGCCTGGGCGTAGCCCTTGACGTATTTCCGCACGATCGTGCTGTCGGGCGGATAGTTAGCCGGCGCGACCGGGGTGATCTGGGCCTGGATGCATTTCCAGGTGCCGTCGCGGCGCACGTACATGTCGGTGTACATGGTCATGCTGACGCTCTCGCCGCCGTCGTCCTGTGTCGTGACGCGCTTGTTGGTCGAGCGCACCAGCGCGGTGTCGCCGAACACGTCGATCTTCTCGTCGCGATAGTCGTAGTAGGGGAAGCGCCTGGCATCGAAGCCGGTGGCCCAGGCCTTGAGATAGTCGGCGCGGCTCACGCGGGCGCCGGCCGGCGTGATGCAGATGAATTCCGGATGCAGGATGGCGTCGTGCGAGGGCACGTCGTTGGTGATGTAGTTGTGGATGAAGCGGGCGTTCAGGGCGCTGAGCTCGTCGGTCATGGCGGGCCTCCATCGGTCTCCATAACCTTATAACCGGTTAAGCAGTAGAGTCCACTGGATCTGCGCGCAAGTTGAGCAGGGGGACCAGCACCGCGGCGAGCGCCGTCGTCGCCGCGGCAACGATGATCAGCGGGGCGAGGTGGCCGTTGAAGACGCGCTCGTAGAGGAATGCCCCGACATTGATCGAGCAGATGTCGGCCAGGTTCGAGACCGACATCAGGCCGGCGAAGGCGAAGCCTTCGGCGCGGCGGGGAACGCACTGCGCCGCCAGGGTGAGCGAGGCGATGGTGGCGATCATCTGGGCCAACCCGTTGGCGAAGTTGACGATCGCCGCGCTCAGCTCGTCGGTCAGCAGCAGGAACGACGCGGACGACAGAACGCCCAGCAGGATGCTGAGATAGAGCAGGTTCTCGGCATCGATGCGGCGCATCAGCCAGCGATGCAGCAGGGCGCCGGCGATCCATCCAGCCGCCGCGATCGACCCCAGCGTGCCGATGTAGGCCTGCGAGAAGCGCAGCGTGTCGGTCATGTAGTAGTAGAGCGGCGTGCCGAAGCCGGGCGCGAAGGCGTAGAGGAACAGGAACGCTGCCACCAGCCAGAGGCGGCGCGACTGGAGCGCCGCCGTGATGCCGGACCATGTGGCGCGGAACGCCTCGCGGCTGACCGGGGTCTTCGCTTCGGTGAGCAACAGGGGCGTGGCGATCACGACCGCGATCGGCGCCACGGCCGCGATGCCGGCGGCGACCTTCAACGCCGTCGAGGCGGACAGGTTCTGGACCAGCTCGCCGCCCATCAGGGCGCTCAGCATGATCGCCACATAGAACCACAGCCACTGCTGCCCGACGAACAGGCTGCTCTGCTGGAAGGTCCGGCCGTTTTCGGCCAGCAGCGCGCCACACAGCGTGCTCGCCGTCGCCATGGCGTAGGAGGTGAGCAGCAGGAACAGCGCGAACTCGGCCGGCCCGTTCAACAGGGCGACGCCGGCATAGCCGATGGCCCCGCCGGCGCTGGCCAGCAGCAGGTAGCTGATGCGGCGGTAGCCGAACAGCGGCACGAAATCGGAGATCAATCCGAAGACCGGCTTGATGACCCAGGGGAAATTCAGTACGCCGAAGTAGGCGGTGACTTCGAGCGGGGTCCAGCCGTGCGTCTTCAGGTAGTTGGTGAGCGGCTGGAGGATGATGCCGACACGCGCCTGGCCGATGCCCTCGACGGCATAGACGATGGCGAAGAACAGCATCAGGCGTCTGATGGCCTTGCCTTCGCCAAAGGGTGAGGGCGGTGGCGCGGACTGGCGACGCAGCTGCCATCGCCGGCGCAGCATCCCCCATCTGGTGTCCTCCCCGCGCGGGGGAGGAGATCGGCCTGTCAAATGCGCCGCTCCCGTCCCTGCCAGTAGCGGTCGCGCAGCAGGCGCTTGTAGAGCTTGCCGGTCGGATGGCGCGGCAGCTCGGCCTCGAAGTCGATGGTGCGCGGGCACTTGAGCGTCGAGAGGTTCTGGCGGCAGTAGGCCAGCAGCTCCTCGGCGAGCTGCGGGCCGGCGTCGGACATGTCGCGCGGCTGCACGACCGCTTTCACTTCCTCGCCGAACTCGTCGTTGGGCACGCCGAACACCGCGCAGTCCATCACCTTGGGATGGTTGATCAGCAGGTTCTCGGCCTCCTGTGGGTAGATGTTCACGCCGCCGGAGATGATCATGAAGGCCTTGCGGTCGGTCAGGTGCAGGAAGCCGTCGGCGTCGACGTAGCCCACGTCGCCCAGCGTGGTCCAGCCGTGCGCGTTGCGCGATTCGGCGGTCTTCTTGGGATCGTTGTGATACTCGAACTCGCGCCCGCCGGCGAAGTAGACCGTGCCTGGCTCACCCGACGGCACCTCGTTGCCTCCATCGTCGCAGATGCGGAGCTGGCCGACGACCGCGCGGCCGACCGTGCCCTTGTGGGCTAGCCATTCCGCCGAGTTGCAAAGGGTAAGCCCGTTGCCTTCGGTGCCGCCGTAATATTCCCAGATGATCGGGCCCCACCAGTCGATCATCGCCTCCTTCACAGGAACCGGGCAGGGCGCGGCGGCGTGGATCGCGCAGCGCAGCGAGGACACGTCGTGGCTCAGACGCACCTCGTCGGGCAGCTTGAGGAAGCGCACGAACATGGTCGGCACGAGCTGAGTGTGGCTGATCTTGTGCTTCGGGACGAGGCGCAGGAACTCCTCGGCGTCGAAGTTCTCCATGATCACCGACGTGCCGCCGAGCTTCATGACCGACATGTTGAAGCGCAAAGGAGCCGCGTGATAGAGCGGCGCCGGCGAGAGATAGATCGTGCGCTCGTCCATCTCGTAGAGCTTGCGCGTGATCTGGTTCAGCGGGTTGTCGGCATCGATCGGTTGTGCCGGCACCACGGGCAGGACGCCCTTCGGCCGACCGGTCGTGCCGGACGAATAGAGCATGTCGTGGCCTGCGGTCTCGTCGGCGATGCGAGTCGCGGGCTGCGCGGCGACCGCTTCCTCCCACGACTGGTAGCCGGGAGCCGTGCCGCCGATCATGAAACGGTGCTTCAGGTCCGGAATCAGCGGCGCCAGTTCGGCAGCCCTCTCGCCGAGGTAGGTCGAGGTGACGAACAGCTTCGCGCCGCAGTCCTTGACGATGTATTCGACCTCCGCCGCGGTCAGCCGCGAGCTGATGGCGCTGTAGACCAGGCCGGCCCGTTGCGCGCCCCAGCAGATCTCGAAGAAACGCGGGTTGTTCTCGAGGTAGATCGCGATGTGGTCCCGCGCCTTGAGCCCGAGCGAGCGGAAAAGCTGCGCGATGCGGTTGGATTGATCGTCGAGCTGGCGATAGGTCACCGTCTCCCCGGTGCTGGCCATGATGTAGGCCGGCTTGTCGGGATGCTTCTGGGCGTGGATGTAGGGATGCATGTCGTCGGCATATGAGCGAAGCCGACGCTTACCTGCAAGCGCCGACGCGAACGCCCGATGCAGAGCTCAACTCCAGTTTTCCTGGCAGTGCGTCAGGGTTTCGATCTCTGCGCCGACTCTGTGGAGCGGCAGGCCAGGCGATGCAGCGGGCAGGCGGCGCAAGGCGTTGGCAACGTCATGGCCGCCCGTCCGGCCCTCGGCGAGGTCGATCAGCAATTTCTTCGCCTCGGCGTCGGGTTTGGCCGCTTCGAGCGCAAGGGCATTGATGGCCAGCATCAGCTGCTGCAGCGAGGCCGCCGCGACGGCGATGTTGTCCCGATCGTGCGCGGCCAGTCCGAACTCGCTCAGTGCCCGTTGGGCCGACATATGGAAATTGGTCGTGTCCAATCCGGCGGCGCGGCGCTTTTCGGCCAGCGCCGTCGAGCCGAGCGCTGCGGCGGCGTAGGCGGCAGCCGATCGGAGGCTGCGCTGGAGCAGGGCGGGCAGCTCGCGCCGCTCGAAGCTCGGCCACAGCAGATGGCCGCCGATCAGTCCGAGCGCCCCGCCGATCGCTGTCGCCACCACGCGCAGCAACCCGACATCGAGAGCGAGGCCAGGCATCATGGCATGCTCGAACGGCACCACTCCCAGCGACAGGAAGAAGACAGCCAGCGAGTAGTTGAAGGGCAGGACCAGCATCAGGCAGAAGAAGGCAGCGGCGGCGGCAGTGATCTGCGTCGCCATGCCGGGGAGCAGCGGCATCAGGGCCGTGGCGATCAAGACGCCCGACACCGTGCCGACGACACGCTGCACGGTGCGCGAGACGGTCACGCCGGCATAGGGCTTCAGCACGACGGTCACGGTGAGCGGCACCCAATAGCCGAACGGTGGCGGAAAGACCCAGAACACGCCCACGGCGGCACAGGTCACGAGGGCGAACCGAAGGGCATGGCGCGAGACGATCGATTGCCAGCTCAGGCAGTCGTGGAGAGGAATTAGAACGGGCGCCGCCCAGGAGAGTTGTGTCGGCGGGGAGGCAGAAAGCTCGGGCGATGTCGGCGTCCCATCGCCCGCGGTCCGCAGGGCTGCGGCCAGCTCCCGCGCCGCCCGCCGGCAAACCGCGTGCGGGACGTTGTCCTCGACCCGGCGCAGGCGGGCAATCAGTCCGTCGATCTGTGGTGCCCGGCTCGAGACAGCACTGGCGACATCGCGCGAGAGGGAAGCCAATGCGTCGAGGGCCTCGACCAGGGTGGGGCTTGCCGGCAGGTCTTCTTCATGCAGCCGGGCGGCTTCGGAAAAAAGCCGGTCGGCGATATCGATCAATGCCATTTGCCGCTGCATCCGTTGGCTTGGCGAGCGGCGGTTGGCGGCAATGCGCCGTGCCTCGCCGATCGCCGCGCGCAAGCGGGTCTCGGGAGAGACGACGGCGTCGTCCCGCTGGTGCAGCGCGTCGAAATAGCGGGCCAGCGCCCGGTAGCAGTCCGCGCATCGATGGCGAAGCGTCGCATCCGCGTCACCGGTCCTCACCCAAAGCGTGAGCAGCGCGGCCAAACAGCCGCCGGCAATCCACAGCGCCCCCAACAGCACGGCGAAGGGGAGGTCATGGCGGGCAGCGGGCAGACCGACCTCGACGTATGCCCAGGCGATCGGCAGGCCCATGGTGGCGAAGGCGTTGCCGTAGATCCCGAGCAATGCCGCGAACAGGGCCCAGAACAACGTTCCCGCCAAGGCGAGAACGAGAGTGCCGCCGGCCAGCACGCCACAGGCCACTGCCGCACCGCCGGCCAAGGAGCCGATGGCGACGCGCAGGAACTGCGCGCGGTCGCCGTCGTCGACGCTGTCGCCGATGGCGACCAGGAAGCCGCCGAGCGCCATGTAGACGAGGACCGGCAGGCCGAGGAGCTTGGCGGCCAGCAGTGGCAGCAGGAAAGCGAGCAGGGTGCGCGCCGCAAGGCGCCAGCCCAGGCGATGCCGGTCGAACACGACCAGGTCCGCCACCAACAGCCGCAGTCTCTGCATGCCTTCCGGCTTCGCCCCCGTCGCTCAGGAAAGCCCGCTGGCATAAGAGCGAAGCCCGTATCGGTTCGCAAGATGGCGGCCGTTGCGCGGAATACTGCAGGGTTCCGGTATGGTCCTTGGGTGAGCTAGGTTGCCGTTTGGGATCAACCTTGAAATGACCGTCTCCGCTCTGCTCCGCCGCGCGTTCGGCTTCGCCTTTGTCTTGCTGGGGCTGTCGGTCGTTATTTTCGTCGTCGCCCGGATCGTGCCCGGCGACCCGGCCCGCATCGCCCTGGGGCCGCTCGCCACCCAGGAGCAGGTCGCCCAACTGCAGCGGGAGATGGGCTTCGACCGGCCTGCGATCGTGCAGTATTTCGACTATCTCGGCGGCGTGGTGCGCGGGAATTTCGGCAAGTCGCTGCTGACCAACCGGCCGGTCTCGTCCGACATCGCCCAGGCGCTGCCGGCGACGCTGGAACTGGTGCTGTTCACCCTCGTGCTGATCGGCGTGCTGGCTGTGCCACTCGGCGTCCTGGCGGCGCGCTGGCACAACAGCTGGATCGACAATTCGAGCCGGCTGGTGTCGCTGCTCGGGGTGGTGACGCCAGGTTTCGTGGTGGCGATCCTGCTGCAGCTCTTCGCCAGCCACTACCACTTCTTCCCGCTGACCGGACGGCTCAGCCAGAATCTCGGCTTCGTGCCCGACATCACTGGGCTGGCGCTGCTCGATTCGCTGCTGAAGGGCCGGCTCGACGCCTTCGGCGATGCGTTGCTGCATATTCTGCTGCCCGGGCTCGCCCTGTCGGCGGCCGGCATCGGACAGATCATGCGCATCACGCGCTCGAGCATGCTCGACATTGCCAGGCGCGATCATGTCGAGACTCTGCGCTCGTTCGGCGTGCCGGGCCGCGTGATCACGCTCAAGTACATGCTGCGGCTGGCCAGCATCGCGCCGCTCACCATCCTCGGCCTCGAGTTTGCGTCGCTGATCGGCAATGCCTTCATCGTCGAGATGGTGTTCGCCTGGCCCGGCATCGCGAGCTACGGCCTGCGCGCGATCCTGAGCAAGGACTTCAATGCCGTGATGGCGGTGGTGCTGGTGTCGGGCCTGTTCTTCGTCGTCGCCAATCTGCTGGTCGACCTCGCGGTCGCGCTGATCGATCCGCGCCTCCGGGTACGGGCGGGGCTCGGCCGATGAGTTCCGTGAATGACGCCTTGGTGCCCGTTACCGACGAGCTTTCCAACTTCGCCCGCGCGCGGCGGCGCTTCCTCGGCAATCCGGCGGCCGTCATCGGCGTGCTGATCGTCGTCTCGATCGTCATTGCCGCCGTGCTGGCGCCCTACATCGCGCCCTATCCCAACCACGCGGGCTCCTTCGTCGACTTCCGCAGCCGGCACCAGGCGCCGAGCCTGCTGCACCTGCTGGGCACCGACAATGTCGGCCGCGACATCCTCTCGCGCGTGCTGTTCGGCTACCGCGTGTCGCTGCTGCTGGTGGTGGGCGTACTGGGCGTCGCGGTGCCGCTCGGCGTGCTGCTGGGCCTGTTGGCGGGTTACTTTGGCGGCAAGGTCGAGACCGCCATCATGTGGCTCACCAACGTGATGCTCGCCGTGCCGCCGCTGGTCATGGCGCTGGCCATCTCGGCGGTGCTGAGCACCAACCTCGTGAACTCGATGATCGCGGTCACGGCGGTGTGGTGGACCTGGCATTGCCGCCTGGTCTACCGGGTGGTGAAGAGCGTTGTGGCTGAGGATTTCGTCGAGGCCGCGCGCGTGGCCGGCGCCTCGCACCTGCACATCCTGTTCCGCGAGATCCTGCCCAACTGCACGGCGGCCATTTCGGTCAAGACGACGCTCGATGCCGGCTTCGTCATCCTGTTCGGCGCGTCGCTCTCCTTCCTCGGCCTCGGCGTGCAGCCGCCGACGCCCGACCTCGGCACGATGGTCTCGGCCGGCGCGCAGTTCCTGCCGGAGAAATGGTGGGAAGCGGTGATGCCGGGCCTGGCCGTGCTCTACGCCATCCTCGGCTTCAACCTGCTGGGCGACGGCTTGCGCGACATGCTGGACGTCGAGATATGACGGCCGAGCCGATCCTGGAGATCAAGGGCCTCAACGTCGGCTTTACCAGCTACGGCCGCACGAGCCAGGTGCTGCACGACATCGACCTCACGGTCGAGACGGGCCAGCGCGCCGCCATCATCGGCGAATCGGGCTCGGGCAAGACGGTCACGATGAAGACGGTGATCGGTACGCTGCCACATCCGGCCGGTCGCATCCTGGGCGGCAGTGTCCGGTTTGGTGGGCAGGAGCTGCTGACGCTCGGCCGGCGTGAGCGCGAGAAGCTCAAGGGCACCGACATCTCGATCGTCCACCAGGACCCGCTGGCGTCTTTCAATCCCGTCTTCACCATCGGCGAGCATCTCGACGATGTGCTGCGCTTCGCCGACCGCCGGCTCGGCACGGCCACCAACGCCGCCGCTCGCCGCGCAAGGATCGAGGCGACGCTGCGCCAGGTGCAGCTCATGGAGCCGGAGCGCGTGCTGCGCTCCTACCCCTTCCAGCTCTCGGGCGGCATGCGTCAGCGGGTGCTGATCGCGATGGCGCTGATGCACCGGCCGAAGCTGCTGATCGCCGACGAGCCCGGCACGGCGCTCGATGTGACGACCCAGGACGAGATCCTGCGCCTCTTGAACCAGCTGGTTGCCGAGGAGCGGCTGACGCTGATCATGGTGACGCACAATCTCGCGGTCGTGCGCCAGACCGCCGATTACGTCTACGTCATGCAGGCCGGCCGTATCGTCGAGCATGGCGCGGTGCGCGACATCTTCCAGGCGCCGCGCATGCCCTATACCCAGCGCCTGCTCGAGGCGATCCCGCCGCTCTACGGCCCGCGGGTCGAGCATCGCGAGGCGCGCGGCACCGAACCGGTCGTGCGCGCGAGCGATGTCGTGAAGCGCTTCGTCGCGCCCCGGCGTTGGCTGGAGCCCGTCCGGCCGGCGGTGACGGCGGTGCAGAACGCCAACCTCACGATCTGTCGCGGCGACGTCTTCGGCATCGCGGGCGAATCGGGCTCGGGCAAGACCACCGTGGCGCGGATGGTCATGGGGCTCGCCTCGCTGACCTCGGGCCGCATCGAGATCGACGGCAAGCCGATCGAGGCCTGGCGCAAGGATCCGGCGTTCCGCCGCCGCATCCAGATCGTCTACCAGAACCCCGCCTCGTCGCTGAACCCCAAGCGCACCGTGGCCGAGACCCTGTCGGTGCCGCTCGCCTTCAGCGGCGCGGTCGAGAAGAGTCGGCGGCCGCAGCGCATCCGCGAGCTGCTCGAGCGGGTGGAGCTGCCGGCGAGCTTTGCCGAACGCTACCCTCACCAGCTCTCCGGCGGCCAGAAGCAGCGTGTCGCCATCGCCCGCGCGCTGGCGGTTGAGCCGGAGATCATCGTGCTCGATGAGCCGACCTCGGCGCTCGACGTGTCGGTGCAGAAGACCGTCATCGACCTGCTGCTGCGACTGCGCGATGAGCTCGGCCTCACCTACATCTTCATCTCGCACGATCTCAGCCTGATGCGGAATTTCTGCAACCGCATCGCCGTTATGTTCCGCGGCGAGATTTGCGAACAGGGGACGACGGACGAGGTGTTCGACGAGCCCCGGCATCCCTACACGCGCGCGCTCATCGCCTCCGTTCCGGTGCTCACCGACGCCGAGGAGCGGGCCAAGCCCTCGGTCACCCTCGAGGAACGCCGGGCGGTGCTCGCGTCGACGACACAATGACTGCTATCCTTGGTCCGTAATGGAGACCCCAATGCGCCTCTTCCGCCGAATAACCGGACTCGCTGCTGCCACCGCCGCTGCCGCCTCGATCTGCCTGGCCGCCCCGCTGGCCGAGGCCAAGTCGAGCATCATCGTCACGGCCACGCAGATCTTCGGCACGATCGATCCGGCCAAGATCAAGGACTACACCGAGTACATGGCGGCGGCGAACCTCTACGAGGGCCTGACCATCGTCGACGCCAAGGGCAAGGTGCTGCCGCTGCTCGCCGAGAAGTGGGACATCTCCGACGATTCCAAGAAGTACACGTTCCACCTCGTGAAGAACGCGACTTTCGCCGACGGCAAGCCGGTGCGCGCCAAGGACGTCGTGTGGTCGCTGCAGCGCCTGATCGCGATCAATAAAGGGCCGGCCTTCCTGTTCACGGGCCTGATCGTGCCGGACAACGTCAAGGCGCTCGACGACTCGACGGTGGAGATCACGCTGAATCGGGTCTACGCGCCGTTCCTCGCGACCACGCCGCTGATCCTGGTGGTCAACAGCGAGGCGGTGCAGGCCCAGCTCAAAGGCGCCGACAAGTGGGGCGAGGACTTTCTCGCCAACAAGGCCGCCGGTTCGGGTCCGTACACCGTGACCTCGTACGACCGCGGCGGCGAGCTCGTCATCGACCGCAACGAGAAGTACCATCTCGGCTTCCCCTCGCACCCGATCGACCAGGTGCGCTTCATCGTCACCAAGGACGAGGCGACGGTGAAGGCGATGGCCCAGCGCGGCGAACTCGGCATGTCGGCTCGCGCGCAGGCCAGCGAGACGTTCGACGCCATCGCGAAAATGCCGAACTACCGCATCGTCGGCAATCCGACGGCGTCGGGCTTCTACCTGAAGCTCAACCACAAGGCCGCACCGACCGACGACATCCACATCCGCAAGGCGATCGCCTATGCGATCGACTACAAGACGGTGCGCGACCAGCTCTATCCCGGCGTCGAGCTGCGCGGCCCGCTGCCGCCGGCCTTCGGCGACGCCTATGCCAGCGACCTGCCGGCGCCCGAGTTCAACCTCGAGAAGGCCAAGGCCGAGTTCGCGCAATCGAAGTACGCCAAGGCCGGCAAGGTGCCGCTGGTCCACTCCTACGTACAGAACCTGCAGTTCGAGGAGGAGATCGGCCTGCTGATGAAGTCGGCGCTCGACTCGATCGGCTTCGACGTCAAGCTGCAGCCCGAGCCGTGGAATCGCATCACCGAGCTCGCCTCCAAGCCCGAGACGACGCCGGCGGTGACGCAGATCTTCAACGGCCCGACCTATCCGTCGCCGGACAGCATGTTCTACGTCCAATATCACTCGAAGGGCGCGGGCACCTGGTCGTCGATGAGCTGGGCGCAGACCCCGGAGATCGACGCCCTGATCGACAAGGCGCGCGGCGAGACCGACGTAGCCAAGCAGAACGCCACCTACAAGGAGCTGCAGCACAAGCTGGTCGACGACCAGTCGGACGTCTACCTGCTCGCCTCCTACGAGCGGCAGGCGATGAACAAATGCCTCGACGGCTATCAGTGGATCCCGATCCAGAGCTTCGGCTACAACTTCAGCAAGTTCTTCTGGACCTGCAACTAGGTCTTCCCAGCAAAGAAAAAGCATGCGGAAATTTTCGGCCGGTGGCGGAAAGCCTCGGTGGATAACTCGTCCCACGTCCCGCCAATTTGACAATCGTCCCAACACGCATGTGGCGCAGGATCCGGGACGAATCGCCTGAAATGTATGCGGGTCAACATTTTAGGCGTCCCACGGCGGTGGGACGCGGGACGGATCTGTGTCAGGCGCCGGTCACGCGGAAAATCACGTTGCCGACGTCGTCGGCCATCAGCAGCGACTTGCGGTCGTGACCGAGCGTCACGCCGACCGGGCGGCCGTACGAGACCTTCTCGTCTGGTGCCAGGAAGTCCGAGAGGATGTCGCGCGGCGGGCCTGAGGGTTTGCCATTCGTGAACGGGATGAACACCAGCTTGTAGCCCGAGAGCTTGCTGCGGTTCCACGAGCCGTGCTGGCCGATCGCCATGCCCTCGGGAAAGCCGGGCAGGGTGCCCGCCGGTACCCAGCACAGGCCGAGCGAGGCGGTGTGGCCGCCCAGCGCGTAGTCGGGCGTGATCGCCTTTGCCACCATCGCGGCGTCCTGCGGCACACGGTCGTCGACCGTCTGGCCCCAGTAGCAATAGGGCCAACCGTAGAAGCCGCCGTCCTTTACCGAAGTGAGATAGTCGGGCGGCGTCTCGTCGCCGAGGCCATCGCGCTCGTTGACGACGGTCCACAGTTCGCCGGTGTTCGACTCCCACGCCAGCCCGACGGCGTTGCGCAGGCCCGAGCCGAAGATGCGATGCGTGCCGCGCTCGAGGTCGATCTCGTAGACCGCGGCGCGGCCTTCCTCGACCGCCATGCCCTGCTCGGCGATGTTGGTGAGCGAGCCGACACCGGCATAGAGCTTCTTCCTGTCGGGGCTGAGCAGCAGGCTGCGCGTCCAGTGGCCGGCCGGCTTGAAGGTCACGAGCTTGCGGCCAGCGCCGGTGATGCGCGTGTCGCCGACCTTGAACGGGAAGGCGACCACGCCGTCGGTATTGCCGACGTAGAAGGTCTCGCCGACCAGGGCCATGCCGAACGGCTGGTTTTGCTCCGACAGGAAAATCTCGCGCGTCTCGGCGACGCCGTCACCGTCGGCATCGCGCAGCAGGGTGATGCGGTTGGCGCTCTTTCCCATGGCGCTGGCGCGCCGCATGGTGGCGACCATGGCGTAGTCGTAGACCGAGCGGGCTGGCCGGTCGTGGCTCATCGCCTCGGCGACCAGCACGTCGCCGTTGGGCAGCACCTCGATCCAGCGCGGATGGTCGAGCTTGTCGGCGAACACATTGACCTTGAGCCCCGGCGCCGCGGTCGGCAGCTGCCCAGGCGCCCAGCCCTGCGCGGTCGGCATCTTCAGCGTGGGGATCGCACCCTGCGGTTTGGCTTCCGGAATGGCGGGCGCCGCACCCCAGGCCGGTGTGGGCGAGCCCTCGGTCAGACGGCGGTAGCGCAGCGCGGTTCCGCCGACCAAAGCGACGGCGCGCGCGAACAGATTCGAGAAACTCAAGGCGACGATCTCCCGTTATGGCAACGAGACTATAGCGGAGTTCGCGGGCTCTTGGTGTCCGTGTTGGCAGCACTGGCGGGTTTCCGGCCCCGGGACTTCGTTAATTTCGGATTGCGGATGCCGCCAAAATTAATCACAAAAGGTGGTGGCAGGGAGCGGCACATGGGCGTCATTGGAGATAGGGCGGCGTTGTCGAGTCTCGCTGACATCACGAGCCCGACCCCGATCGACCGGTTGAGCAAGCAACAACTCTCCGAGCTGCAGGCAGCGCTCGACCTGCTCGGCTATCCGGCCGGCGTTGTCGATGGGTTGATTGGATCACGGACACGGAACGCCTGGGCAGAGTACAAAACCGACGTCTTCCCCGGGAACACGCTGTTGATCGGCGCGGAGTCGATCGATCGGCTGAGACAGGACCTGTTGAAGCTGGCGGCCTGGGAAACGGCGAACTTCGCCAGCAAGCAAGGAACCATCGACGCGATCAAAGGCATGTGCCAGGCGCTGGGTATCGGGTTGCCGACGCAAGTCGCCTATGTGCTCGCGACCACCCAGTGGGAAACCGCGCAGACGTTTCAGCCGGTAAGGGAGGCCTTCTGGCTCGACGAAGAGTGGCGAAGGGCGAATCTGTCCTACTATCCCTACTACGGCCGTGGCTACGTCCAGCTCACCTGGGAGAAGAACTACCAAGCATATTCCGACATGCTGGGCATAGAGATGGTTGACGAGCCGGACCGTGCCCTCGAGCCGGCCGTAGCCTTGTTCGTTCTGGTGCACGGCTTCAAGACGGGCACCTTCACTGGCCGCAAGATCACCGACTACATCAATCAGGGCACGACAGATTTCACCAATGCGCGGCGCTGCGTCAACGGCACCGATAGGGCAACCGAGATCGCCAACCTCGCCCAGACGTTCCTGGCGACGATCACCCCCACTGCGGCACCGGCTGCCCCTGCTCCGGTGCCGCCCGCTTTCGTCTCGGCAGCGGCGCCCACGGCCGTCGCCGCAGGGGCCGGCGTGGGAGTCCAGGACCCGGCGATCGAGAGGCTTTCCCTGAGGCCGATCGCGCGAGCGGCAGCCTACGAGTTGAAACGGCTCCACCCCGAGATCGTGTTCACCAGCGGACGGAGAGACAAGGCCGCACAAGCCCGCGCGATGGCGGAAAACAGCGTCGGCCACCCGACCTGGATCTCTGCGACGTATGCGGTCAACAAAGCGAGCCAGGCTTGTCAGCAGTGGATTCTTAGCAACCCGCAGGCGACGACGGCGCCGGAGATCGCTGCGGGCCTTCTCAACACGATGAATACATTGACCGATACCGAGCTGGGTCAACTGTCCCGGCATCTGTCGGGCGACGCCTTCGACCTTCAGCCGATCGAACCCGACCACGCCAATATCAAGGGGACGATAGAAGCTCTCGCCGGTCTGCGGCAGTTTTTCGATCGAGAAGGGGGCTTGGTGCGGTGGCACGCCGAGTTCAATGCGTAGCTTCGATGGGTAACTAGGCAACGATCTCCCGCTATAGTACGCAGACTATAGCGGATGAGGTCCTCCATGCAGCAGCACTCGTTTGGCACGCTTCCCAAGGTCTCGACCCTGACATTGGGCGGCGGCGGGCTCGGCATGCTGTGGGGCAAGACCACGTTCGAGGAGTGCGTCGCCACGGTGCACGATGCGGTCCAGGCCGGCATCAACCTGCTCGACCTGGCGCCGCGCTACGGCGATGGCAAGGCGGAGGAGGTGGTCGGTGCGGCGTACGGCGGCAAGCTGCCGGCCGGCGTGCGGGTGACCAGCAAGTGCAATCTCGGCAACGCGGTCCCGGGCGAGGTTGAGGGCATCCTCCGCAAGTCGATCGAGCAGAGCCTGCAGAGGCTGAAGCTCGGCCGGCTCGACCTGTTCTTCCTCCATTCCAACATCGTGCCCGACCAGGCGTTCATCGACCGCGCCGCGGCCGATGCGTCGGTCCGCATGACGCCGTACGCGACCTTCGTCGACAAGGTGCGGCCGGCGTTCGAGCGCTTCGTCTCGGAAGGACTGGTGGCCGCGTGGGGCCTGACCGGCATCGGTCAGCCCGACATGCTGATCAAGGTGCTGGGCGAGCCGTCCAAACCGGCAGCGATCCAGTGCATCGCCAACCTGCTCGATTCGCCGGGCGGCCTGAAGTTCTTCCCCGGCCCGGCCAAGCCGCGCGCCGTGATTGCCGCCGCCCGCGCCGCCGGCGTCGGCGTGATGGGCATCCGCGCCGTGCAGGCGGGCGCGCTGACCGCCGAGATCGACCGCCCGCTGCCGCCGGATCACGCCGAGGTCCGCGACTACGGCCTCGCCGCGCCATTCCGCGCGATCTGCGCCGAGCTGGGCGCCAATCCCGCCGTCATCGCCCACCGTTACGCACTCGGCCTCGACATCGACACCCTGGTGCTGGGCGTGAAGAACCGGCAGGAGCTCAAGGAATGCGTCGAGGCCGCCGCTGCCGGTCCGCTGCCAACCGGCCTGATGAAGCGCATCGACGACACAATGCAGTCGGCCCGGAGCGCGGCATGAAGCGGCGCGCCGTCCTCGCGGCCTTGATCGGCGGCGCGCTCCCGTCGGTTGCCCACGCGCAGCATCACATAATGACGTCCGCACCGTCCGGCGACGGGCACAGCGTGCTCGTCTTCGCCGCGGCCACGTTGAAGCCGGCGCTCGATCCGGTCGTCGCCGACTGGCGCGCCAAGGGCGGCGGAGAGGTCACGATCGCCTACGGCCCGTCACCCGCGCTCGCGAAGCAGATCGAGAACGGCGCGCCGGCCGACCTCTTCATCTCGGCCGACCCCAACTGGATGGACTATCTCGCCAACGCCAAGCTGGTGCGCCGGCACACCCGCGCCGACCTGGTGCGCAACGTGCTGGTGCTGGCCGGCCACGGTGCCGAGACGGCGCCGGCCGGCGTCATCGATCGCGGCTTCCCGCTGGCAAAGGTCGTGGGCGGCGGCCCGCTCGCCATGTGCAATCCGGCCGATCATCCCGCCGGCCGCTACGGCAAGGCAGCGCTCGAATCGCTCGGCCTGTGGGACCAGGTTTCGGCCAAGATCGCCATCGTCGACAATCCGCAGGTCGCGGTCATGATGGTGGCGCGGGGCGATGCCCCGGCCGCGGTGGTGTTCGCCACCGATGTGAAGGGCGTCGAGGGCGCCCACCTCCTCGGCAGTTTCGCCGAGGCCAGCCATCCGCCGATCGTCTATCCGATCGCCCTTACCATGGCCGCGCCTCACGCCGAGCCGGCCGAGCGCCTGCTGCAGCAGCTGCGCTCGCCCGAGATCCGTGCTCGGTTCGACAGCGCCGGCTACCGGTGAGGATCGTTGACCGCGCCGGGCCCATCGGCTTTATTCGCCGCGCACACCCCGTGCCCCCGTGGCGGAATTGGTAGACGCGCCTGACTCAAAATCAGGTTTCTTCACGGAAGTGTTGGTTCGAGTCCGACCGGGGGCACCAGCGCCTAAAATGCAAGCGGGCCAGCGCTTTATCCCGGTCTCTGTATGTTCTTTTAGAACAATTCTCGACTAACGTTTTGGCCTCGCTCGACTAACGTTTCGTTCTCTCTTCGTTGACCCCTGTGGAGCGATCGAAGAGCTTTTTCACGGTCCCTTCTTCGTGCGCCAGGCGGCGTTCGAGTGCGGCGCCGGCCTGGTCGGCAGTAAGCTTCGTATAGCGATCGAGTACTTCGTTGATGCTGGCGATTGTGTGCCCGGTGATCGCTCGAATTTGCTCGCGCACGCAGCCGGCATCATGAAGCGCCGTGATGCAGGTGTGCCGTAGTGTGCGCATGGTGAGCCAAGCCGTTGGGATGCGCATGGGATCCCCCGAGTAATGCTTTACCGCATACTTGGTTGGAAAACTCTCGTGGCGCACGGTGAGCTCGACTCTCAGCCGATTGAAGGCGGCGAAAAACCTATTCGAGCTCCACGGGCGTTGCCCGATATCGTCGACGAAGAAGGTGGTTGCCCTGATCGGGGATCCTTGCTGTCTCAGCTTGGCGGCCTCAATGCGCTCCCGCAGCGCTGGTATCACGGACCAAGGGATCGTGACGGGCGCGTCGGTCTTCTCGGTATCCCAAGCGAGAAACGGAGTGTCGAAGATGTTCGATTGCCAAGCGAGCCAATCTTGCCGACGCACGCCAAGCCACGCCATGGTGACAATCGCGTCGCCTAGACTAGGCCGACCGAGCTCATCCGCGAGCGCGACAGCCCCGGAAACGGCTTCTGACGGCCATACTAAGAGCTGAGCCTTCGGCAGACTGAGCTTGAGCCTATCGAACGGATTCATGCCGGCGGGCACATAGCCGGGATGGCCACGGTCGTCGTAAAGCAGGCGCGATGCGTTGAGCAGCGCGCGGCAAGTTCGGTACCACTGATGGGCCATGCTGGGATGCGTCGCGGCCTTGTCGCGGATCCAAGCTTTCGCCTCTCGTGCACTAATGGTGTCCCAGCGGCGCTGACCAAACTGCTTTACGAGCGCGTTAAGACACAGTCGATAGTCGTCTTGCGTGCTGGGCTTAAGGTCGGCGTATTCGTCGGACTGTAGAAAGTCGGCGGCAATCGCGGCAATCGTGCCGGGTTCGCCGCCGGCGGTGTGGTGAGCTAAAAGGCTTGCCTTGCCGACCGGACGCCCGAGTTCGTCGATGAGGTCGGGGCCGAAGCCTGGCTTGCCTTGCTTCCATGCGAGATAGATCTCGGCAAGCTTGCCGCAAGCCTCGATCGCCTGCGCTTCATCTCTGATGGGCAGTTCGTTCTTGTCGTGCAGGCGCACGGTCTTCCAGCCGTCACGGCGATCAAACCGCGACGGTTGGAAGAAGTACCGTGTGTCGCCATCCCGGCCGGGGCGTCTCGTTAGCCAGAGCCCCGGCCGGCTAGCCATGCGGCGAGCCGCCAATTGACGGCTGCGCCAGCCGAGCTTGTTCACTTGCGGAAACGCCCCGAAGGATAGTGCCCGCCGAGCTCTTCTGCAGTCGGATGCCCTTCCCGCTCAAGCCAAGCTTCGACGGCGGTTCTGAGCCAGCGCCCCCGAATAACGGGCCTGGGGAAGCCGCGCAGGCCGAGAGCCTTCCGATTTCGGTCGCGAGAGAACCAGTAGTCGGGCTTGCTGAACAGTCTCGAGATTTCAGCCGACGATATGAGCCGACTTCGCTGCACTCGTGCATAGCCCGAAGCACCACTGTTCGCTGCACTGGCTGCAGTTGCACACGATGAAAGGCTCTCGGCGACCATGTTCTTTTCTGACGAGTCGAGCCGGCTGCTCTCGCGGTTCTGGCGAACAACTTTAGATGAGCTGCCCCTATGATCCGCGGCAGCGATCTGCGGACCAAGATCCGGGCTGGCACCCGGCTTGTGATGCGGCTTCATCGTGCGCCTCTCACTTTCCGGCACAATTCCGCGACACCGTGTTGGCGCACGAACTTGCGAAGCTTCTTCCAGTTTCCGCCGTGGCGAAGGCATGCATCGATCCCATCGGCATGTCGTCGTGCTGGCGCGGAATGCTTTCCCAAACCAAGGAACCGAACGACCGGAAGGTGAGGCGAAGCACCTTTCTTCACCCGGAATCTTTTAGGGTTCTTCTTCTTCGCAACCAACCGCTCGAAGGCGGCCCGGCAGTTGTCATCGCGGTCAATCCGACGCGCGACCCCCGCCGCGATGATCACAAAATGTCGGGCCCGCTGTTGTTTGTTGAGATCGGACTCTGGGATCTTCCGTATCTCCCGGATCTTCCGGCGCCTCGCCTTCAGCCACTTTTCAGCCCCTCGACTCCCTTTCCTGTTCGGCCTAACCGCGCAATTCAAATCATCCTTTTGAGACATCTGCGGACTCCTTTGTGTTTGGTCCGCACCGCATTTACAAAGTCAGGAACTGGCCGAAAGTCGCCTCAACTCGTCGAGTTGAGGCGAATTTGAGTGGTTTTCAGCGATCTGCGCTTTTTTGCGATCTAGCCGCGATCCGAAGTTCCGGATCCTGTTTGCCCCAGGATCCGGAATGCCGATTCGTGCGTTTCGAGTGCAGCTTGGACCGCGGCCACGCGTTGCTGGAGCGTGTCGACATCCGAGACGACCGACGCCGCTCAACGCCTCAGCAGTTGTTGTATATGCCTATTGTCTACATAGTCTCATATAGAAGGGATGCTCACCGACCGTTCAACGAAGAGAACGCGTTTGAGGATCAACGGATGTTGACAGCAGATGTCACGTTCTCCGGCTGCCCTTCACGATCCGGCAGTTCATAGAGAACACAAATGATGTGGGCCGCCGAACTGCCAGGTACCGAAAGTATTCGCGCGACTGGTCCGGAGATAGACGACAACGGCTGGACGGGCCTCCATGGGTGGGGATCTTGTCGAAAGCGACGAG
>DASXQC010000870.1:0-2349 GCA_036493235.1 Reyranella sp. | reverse complement strand
CGCGCGGTTGAACTGGCTCATGCCGTAGGACCAGCCGCCCGACATGGCGAGCACGCGGCCGGTCTGCGGGTCCATCACCACCACCGCGCCGTTGACGTTGGGCACCTGGCGGAGCGCGTAGCTGTTGGCCGGATAGGGCTTAGCGTTGGGCTGCGGCGCGGTGCCGAGCGGGCCGGTGGTCGGCTGGGCGACCTTCTCAACGGGGATCACGTCACCCACGTTCACGACCTGCGCCGGCCGGCCGGGCGAGCCGCCGACCCGCTGGTCCGGCAGGGTCGGCCGCGCCCACTGCATCTCGGCGAACGGGATCGTGCCGTCGCTGCTGGTGCCGTCGGCGTTCGGCAGGCCGATCGTGGCCGAGGTGGCGTCGACCTTGGTGACCACCGCGAGCACCCAGCCGGGCGGGCCGTAGAGCGGGCGGCGCTGGGCGAGGCGGGCGAACTCCTCCTCCCAGTTGCCGTCCTTCATGTCGGCGATCTTGGCGTAGGGTCCGCGCCAGCCGTGGCGGCGGTCGTAGGCGATCAGGCCCTCGCGGAGCGCGACGTCGGCGATCTGCTGGACCGCCGGATCGAGCGTCGTCATGACGGTGAGGCCGGATTCGTAGAGCGCCTTCTCGCCGTAGGCCGCGATCAGGTTGCGGCGCACTTCCTCGGCGAAATAGTCGGCGGTCACGACCTCGGTCGGCGCGCGCTTGCGCAAGGTCAGCTTCTCGGCTTTTGCCGCCTTCTCTTCCTCGCCGGTAATGTAGCCGTCGTCGCGCATGCGCCCCAGCACATAGTCCCGCCGCGCGTACGCTTCCTTCTCATGCCGCCGCAGGCTGTAGCTGTTCGGCGCCTTGGGCAGCGCCGCGAGATAGGCGATCTCCGACAACGTCAGCTGCCCGAGCGAGGCGTCGAAATAGTTCAGCGCCGCCGACGCCACTCCATAATTCCCCCCGCCGAGATAAATCTCATTGAGGTAAAGCTCTAAAATTCTTTCTTTGGAGTAGGTGCCCTCGATCCGGAAGGCGAGGATGGCTTCGCGGATCTTGCGGGCGAAGGTGGCCTGGTTGTTGAGCAGGAAGTTCTTGGCGACCTGCTGGGTGATGCCCGAGGCGCCTTCCATGCGGCGGCCGGGGTTGGTGACGTTGGCGACCACGGCGCGGGTGAGGCCGATGAAGTCGACGCCGGGATGGGTGAAGAAGCGCTGGTCCTCGGCGGCGACGAAGGCCTGGATCAGGCGCTTGGGCATCGCCGCCACCGGCACGAACACGCGCTTCTCCTTGGCGTATTCGGCGAGCAGGCGGCCGTCGGCGGCATAGAGACGCGTAACCGTGGCCGGCTGGTAGTCGGCGAGCTGCTTGTGGTCGGGCAGGCCATGGCTGAAATGCCAGAACAGCCCGGCCACCACCGCGATCCCGACGAGCAGGCTGGCCACGGCAAAAGCCAGGGCGATTTTCAGCAGGTTGAGCACATTACTCTCTTACCAAACAGGCTGCCGGACAGTTATGCCTTTTCTTAGGCAGGCGGTGGGCCATAAGTTGTGGCCATGGACCCCACACGCCTGAAGCAATTTGTCGACACCTTCTGGGAGGACTCGATCCTCCCGTCGATCACCGAATACATCCGCATCCCCAACAAGTCGCCAGCCTTCGACGCCCAATGGGCCGAGCACGGCTACATGGAGGATGCGGTCAAGCTGATGGAAGCCTGGGCGCGGGAAAAGCTCACCGCCTTCCCTGGCGCCACCCTTGACGTTGTCAGGTTGCCCGGCCGCACGCCGCTGATCCTCATGGACATTCCCGGGGACAGCAACGACACCGTGCTGCTGTACGGCCATCTCGACAAGCAGCCGGAGATGAAGGGCTGGTTCGAGGGCTACGGGCCGTGGATCCCGCGGCGCTTGGACGACAAGCTCTATGGCCGCGGCGGCGCCGACGACGGCTACGCAATCTATGCCTCGCTGTGCGCGCTGCTGGCGCTGAAGGAGCAGAAGCAGCAGCGCGCGCGCTGCGTAATCGTCATCGAGGCGTGCGAGGAATCGGGCAGCTACGACCTGCCCTATTACGTCGATCACCTGAAGGAGAAGATCGGCGAGCCGTCGCTGGTGGTCTGCCTCGACTCCGGCTGCGGCGACTGGGATCGGCTGTGGCTCACCACGTCGCTGCGCGGCATCGCCGCCGGCACACTCACGGTGCGTGTGCTGACCGAGGGCGTGCACTCGGGCGATGCGTCGGGAATCGTACCCTCGTCCTTCCGCCTGCTGCGCCAGCTCATCTCGCGCGTCGAGGACGAGACCAACGGCGCGATCAAGCTGCAGGACCTCTATGTCCAGATCCCGCCGCAGCGCATCGAGCAGGCCAAGGCCGCC
>DASXQC010000869.1:0-9397 GCA_036493235.1 Reyranella sp. | reverse complement strand
CCGAGTGGTAAACGGAGATTGTTTGGGGAGCAAACAAATTCCGATGAGCGTTATCTCTCCATGAGCTTCAAGGTTCGCATTTCCAATGGCTCCAAGGGGGCCGACAAGACGATCGAGGTCCCGACCGGCGCCACCATCCTGTGGTCGGCGCTCGACCAGGGCGTCGACTATCCGTTCGGCTGCCAGTCGGGCAATTGCGGCGCCTGCAAGTCGCACCTCGTCTCGGGCGAGGTGACGATGGAGGGTTATTCGGAGTTCGCGCTCTCCGAAGAGGAGAAGGGGCGCGGCCTGATCCTCGCCTGCCGCGCCGTGCCGTGGGAGGACTGCGAGGTGGCGTGGCTGGAGGAGGACGACCTGATCGTCCATCCGCGCCGCATCCTCGGCTGCAAGGTGGTCGGTCTCGACGACGCGACGCACGACATCAAACGCGTACGGCTATCGATCGAATCGGGTGGCCCGTTCGATTTCTCAGCCGGGCAGTTCGCCTCGGTGACCTTCGCCGGTTGCGCACCGCGCGACTATTCGATGGCCAATGTGCCGGGCGATCCGGTGCTGGAGTTCCACGTCCGCCGTTCGGTCGGCGGCACGGTCAGCGCCTATGTCGCGGAGACTTTGAAGATCGGCGACAGCGTGCGCGTCGAGGGGCCGTTCGGCGCGTCGTACCTGCGCGAGAGCCATCGCGGGCCGATCATCGCCGTCGCCGGCGGCTCGGGAATGGCGCCGATCAAGTCGATCGTCGAGCGCGCGCTGGCGCAGAAGCTGCCGCAGCACATCCATCTCTATTTCGGCGTCCGCACCGAGCGCGACCTCTACCTGCACGACCATTTCGCCCAGCTGGCGAAGCAGCACGACACGCTCCATTTCACCCCTGTGCTGAGCGAGGCCGCGAACGGCGGCGCCCGCTCGGGCCTAGTCCACGAAGCGGTGGCGCGAGACTTCGACGAGCTCGACGGTTGCAAGGCCTATCTCGCCGGCCCACCGGTGATGGTGGAGGCCGCCACCAAACTGTTCGAGCAGCGCGGCATGCGCCGGATCGACATCCATGCCGACGCCTTCTACACGGCGGCGGAGATGGCCCAGGCGGGCAAGAAAACGGGAGCGGAACTATGACAACACTCGACGGACGCTCAGCCATCGTCACCGGCGCCGGCCGCGGCATCGGCCGCGCCATCGCCGAGTCGCTTGCGGCGGCAGGCGCCAGCGTGATCGTCGCCGATGTCGGCGCCTCGATCGGCGGCGACGGCGCCGATCCCTCGCCGGCGAAGGAAGTCGCCGAGACAATCGGCAAGAAGGCGATCGCCTTCACCGAGTCCGTCGCCTCGCCCGGCGTCGCCAAGCACCTCGTCGAGCTGGCGGTGAGGAACTTCGGCGGCATCGACATCGTCGTGAACAACGCGGCGATCCTGCGCGACGCCTTCGTATTCCGCATGAACCCACTCGACTGGGACGCGGTGATCCGCAACAACCTCTCGGCGCCGTTCTACCTCATCAACGCCGCCTCGGGCGTGATGCGCGATCAGGGCAAGTCGGGTCGTGGCGGCGCGACCTACGACTGGGGCCGCATCGTCAATATCGTGTCGTCGGCGGGCCTGTACGGCAATCTCGGCCAGTCGGCCTATGCCAGCGCCAAGGCCGGCCTGTTCGGCCTGACGCGCGTCGCGGCGATGGACCTCCAGCGCGCGGCGATCACCGTCAACGCCGTGGCGCCGTTCGCGCGCACCCGCGTGACCGACATCATCCAGCCGGCCAACGAGGCCCAGAAGACCTACAAGGAGCGCGCGCTCAAGATCGGGGCGCACCACGTCGCCAACCTGGTGACGGCGCTCTGCACGCCGGCCGCCAAGGGAGTCACCGGCCAGTTGCTGGGGGTGCGCGGTCGCGAGGTCTTCCTGTTCGGCCAGCCGCGGCCGGTCGGCAAGCTCGACGTCGAGAAGCCGGACGCTCTCGCCGCCGACATCGTTGCCAAGCTCGGGGGGAAGTTCACCGACATGACCACCGATCTCGAAGCCTTCAATACCGAACCCCTCGTCTAAACAAATAATGGAGCCCTTCATGACCGACATCGTCGTCAAGACCGTCGAGGAGCTGAAGTCGGCGCCCGAGGAATATCGCGAGGCTGTCTCCAAGCTCGTGATCAGCCACGCCATCAACGAGCTCTACGGCGCGCAGGTGTTCGATGAGCCGGCGATCGCGCTGGCGCCCAATCCCTATGCCAAGTGGCTGACCTGCCGCGTGGCGATGGAGGAGTATGGCCATCACGTACGCTTCAAGGGCCTCGGCACGCAGATCGGCATTCCCGAGGAGCGCATGATGCCCGGCGACGGCAAAAAGCCGCTCTCGATCTTTGAATTCCCGCTCAAGACCTGGGAGGAGTTCGTCGCCATCAAGCTCCTGGCCGACCTCGCCGAGATCCTGCAGGTCGAGGACCTGCTGCACTGCACCTTCCACCCGCTGCGCAACCTCGCCCGCGCGACCATGCCGGAAGAGCGCTTCCACGCGCAGTTCGGCGAGGATTTCTCGGCCGAGTTGGTGAAGACGCCCGACGGCAAGGCGCGGCTGCAGGCGGCAGTCGACGAGTACTGGCCGTACCTGCCGAAGTTCTTCGGCGGCTCGAAGTCAAAGAACAACGAGATCTTCCGCAAGTGGAAGATCAAGCAGCGCACCAACGACGAGATGCGCGAGGACTTCGTCAAGCGCGCGACCGAGGTCGCCGCCAAATACGGCCTCACCCTGCCCGAGGTGCGGCAGGCGGCGTGATCTCTTTGCTGGGAGCGCGCCACTCCAGTGGCGCATCTTCTCATGCTCAAGCGAAGACCATGAGCGCCACTGGAGTGGCGCGCTCCCAGCCATGAGCATCTTTCTCGGATCGTTACGCACCGAGGTCCGCTCTGCGTCGTGGTTCGCTGCACTGGGCGAGCCGCTGATTGACGGCGATCGCGAAGAGGCGAAGATCTATGCCGGCACCGACAATGTCGAGCTGGTGACGTCGTGGCCGGACGCCGAACAGTTCCTGAAGTCACCGGCGACGCTCGACTGGTGGGAGCGCGAGGAGTCTCTGCGCAAGGAACTGCTGGCGGGCGCTGAGGCGCAGCATCCCGAGCGTGCGTTCTGGACCTCGCTCACCGAGCTCACGACCGAGGCGGGCGATCTGGTGCATGGCAAGGCGGCCACCGCCGCGGCGCGCATGATTGGTGCGGCGCCGGCCTCCATCCATGTCGCGGCAGGCGCGGCTTCCCAGGCGGTCTATCAGCTCGCGGTGGCGCGGATGGCGGGCGAAACGGCGTCGCGGTTCGAAAGCAAGTTCCGTTTGTTCGCCGCGGGACGCTGGCCGCTCGGCGTCGCGGGCTCTAGGCTGGTCCTCTTCTAGAAGAGGGCCCGATGCAGCGTACTGTCGGCAAGCTCGAGCGGCCGTTCGGCAAGCTCCATTACGAAGTCACCGGCAGCGGCCCGGCGCTACTATTCGCGCACGGGCTGGGCGGCAACCAGATGAGCTGGTGGCAGCAGGTCGCGCACTTTGCACCCTCCTACACCTGCGTCGCCTTCGCCCATCGCGGCTTTGCGCCGTCGGACAAGATCGCGTCGGGCCCCGATCCCGCCGAGTACGCCGGTGACCTCGCCGCACTGATCGATCATCTCGGTTTCGCCGAGGTGCGCCTGGTCGGTCAGTCGATGGGCGGCTGGACGATGCTCGAATACGCCATCGCCCATCCCGACAAGGTGAAGGCGCTGGTGCTCAGCTCGACCTCCGGCACGATCGATCGCCGCGGCGCCGATCCGACGGGCGGCCAGCAATATGATGCGTGGATGAAGGACGCCGAAGCAAAGGTCGCCGCGGGTCTCGCCAAGGGCGTTCATCCCGCCATCGGCCTTGCCGGAGCCGAGCGTTCGCCTGCGCTGCACCTTCTTTACAGGAGCATCGACGAGATGGCGGGCGCGCTCGACAAGGAGAAAGTGCGCACAGGCCTGCGTCGCACAGCGACCCGCACGCTCGACGGTCTGCAAGATTTTCGCGTGCCGACCCTGCTGGTGGCCGGCGGCCAAGACATTGTTTTTCCATCGTTCCTCGCCGCCAGCATCGCCGCAAGGCTGCCCTGCGGCGACGCACAGCTGATGCCCGACTCAGGCCACTCGCCATACTTCGAGCAGGCCGCTACGTTTAACCGCTTGGTGGAGGCTTTCCTCTCTCTCCACCGCTAAGGAGGAGAAGTTGTCCAAGGACAACCCGCGAATCGCCGTGCTGGGATTCGCCATCGAGTGCAATCGCTTTTCCCCGGTCAGCACCAAGGAAGATTTCGAGACCGACGTCGACATCCGCGGCAACCGCATCGTCGCCGAGGGCCGCGCCCAGGCGTCGATCACCCTGCCCGACCTGCCGGGCTTCTTCGCCGAGATGGATCGCACCGGCCCCTGGACGCCGGTGCCATTGCGCGTCTCGCAGGCGCAGCCCGGCGGCCCGGTCGAGCGCACCTTCTTCCAAGAGTTCCTCGCCGAGATCGGCGCCGGCCTGAAATCCGTCCTGCCGGTCGACGGCGTGTTCGTGTCCTGCCACGGCGCGGCGCTGGCCGAAGGCACCGACGATCCCGACGGCGATCTGTTCGAGCTGGTGCGCTCGGTCGTCGGACCGGACGTGCCCGTGGTCGCGGTGTTCGACCTGCACGCCAACGTCTCGCGCCGCATGACCGACAACCTCTCGGTGTTCGTCGGCTATCTCGAGAACCCGCACAACGACATCTACGAGCGCGGCGTCGAGGCTGCAAAGCACTTGCGCGAGTGCCTCACGGGCGCGCAGACCGCCGTGACGATGGTCAAGGTGCCGATCGTCTCGCCACCGATCGCGCTGCTCACCGCGCGCGGCCCCTACGCCGACCTCATCAAGTACGGCCAGACCAAAGTCGGCGGCGACATCGTGAACGTGTCGGTGATGGCGGGCTTCGCCTACGCCGATTCGCCGAAGAACGGCCTTACCGCCGTCGTCACCGCGCGCAACGGCAAGCGCGACGCGGCGGCCGCACTGTCGATGGACATCGCCAAACGCGCCTGGAGCATGAAAGAGCGCTTCAAGCGCGGCATGATGGGCCTGTCGGATTCGGTGCAGCTCGCCGCCTCGGTGGGGCGCGATCGCCGGCGCAAGCCGATCATCCTGGCCGACGTCGCCGACAATCCCGGCGGCGGCGCGCGCGGCAACACGACTTATCTCCTGCGCGCGCTGAAGAGCGCCAACGTCAAGGGCGTGATCTTCGGCGTGTTCAACGACGCCGCCCTCGCCGCCCAGGCACACGCGCTGGGCGAAGGCGCAATCTTCACCGCCTCGTTCAATACGAAGGAGACGCACGAGTTCTCTCTGCCGTTCGACGTCGAGGACACCAAGGTCGTGAAGCTCGGCGACGGCAAGTACACCGGCCGGCGCGGCGTGCTGCGCAACGTCGCCGCCGACATGGGTCCGTCGGCGCTGCTCGACCTGGGCGGCATCCAGATCGTGGTGATCACCCACCGCTGCCAGTGCATGGACCCGCGCCAGTTCGAGATCTTCGGCCTCGACATCGCCCAGGCGCGCGTCGTCGTGGTCAAGAGCCGCGGCCATTTCCGCGGCGGCTTCGACGAGTTCTTCAAGCCCGAGCAGATCTACGAGGTCGACTGCCCCGGCCTGACCTCGCCGGTGCTGGCCAACTTCACCTGGACCAAGCTGCCGCGCCCGGTCTACCCGCTCGACGAGGAGACGACCTGGACACCGCCGACGAGTGTCTAGTCGCGCAGGTCGATGTGCGTTGATTGATCTGCACGGATCCACCCGACCAATGAGCGGCCCGCGAGGTAGCTGCCGGCCAGGCAGGTCAGGAGAACGGCGGTCGGCATATAGGGATTGACCTGCTGGGTCGACATCTCGGCCGCAAAGTGCAGGAGCGCGAACAGCACCAGGGCGAAGGCCATCCAGGTACCATCCCTGGCGTTGACCAGGCGCACCAGCCGAAACGCGTGGTCGCTCTCGAGGGCCATCACGGCACCGCGCACCGCGCCGACGGCGAGGCCTGTGGCTCCGACCGTCCAGATTCCGAGATGGAACAGGTCGCGCGGCTCGGGAAACGCCAGTTCTGCCATCACGGAGAGGATGCCGAGAATGCCGGGCAACAGGAGCTGCCAGCGAGGCACCAGCCGGTGCCGGTCCTGCCGCCAGGCGGCAACGGCAGCTCCAATCGCGAACAACAGCATCAGTCCATCGCTGACGTAGAAGGCAATCGGCATGCGGCCTCTTTCTCTGAAGCCCAAAGGTGGACGTCCGAACTGCGCGTAACGCGTAATGAGTTCGCGCCTTAGTCCAGGCTCTTCATCATTACCACCGACGTCGGACGGAAGCCTTCGCGCTCGAAGAATTCATGCGCCCGCTTGTTGGCGATGCCGCTTTCGAGGAACAGCCGACGGATGCCGCGGGCGCGGGCCTCCTCGTCGATCCAGTCGAGCATCGCCTTGCCGACACCATGGCCACGCGCGTCAGCCGACACGATCAGGTCCTCAACGATGGCGAACGGTACCGACGCCGACGCGGCAAAGGTGACATAGGAGAGGGCGACCAGCACGCCCTCCTGCTCGGCCACCGCAATCGGCTTGCTGTCCGGACCGGGCGAGCCGGCCGCGAGACGCGGCTCGATCTCGGCCCGCAGGATCTCGCGCAGATTGGGCCGCCATTCGGTCGGCGACAGCGCACGACCGCCCTGAAGCTCGGCGTGCGAGATGTAGTCGGGCCCGACATTGCCGGCGAAGAAGTCGGCGAGTTTCGGCGCGCGCGCCGGCGTATCGCACCAGGTGATCAAGAGGTGGTGCACTCTCACGTCCGCCAACTTTCGACCTGGGCGACCATCGTGCGCAGCAGCGTGAGCATGTCGCGCTGCATGAAGGACTTACGGCTCTGCTTGTCTCGGCTGTTGGCGATCGCCGCCCAGCAGAAGCCGCTGCTGCGATGCACCAGGATCGCCTTGGTGCCTGGCAGCGAGCCGCCATGCCAGCGCGTGTGGGCACCGTCGACCGACCAGCCCTTGGCATAGAGCGGGTTCTGCAGTGATGCCGTGGTCATTGTCGCAACGGTCTCGGGCTTCAGGATGCGGCCGACGTTCATGCCGAACTGCACGAGATCGGTCGGGCTCGCGACCCAGCCGCCGCAAGAATCGAGCCGCGTCACGTTCGGCCAGTACGCATCCTCGCCGTTCTGGCCGTAGTACTTCACCTCACCTTTGTGGCGCTCGGCCCATCTGTTGTTCGCGATCGCCATGTCGCCAATGCCGCAGCGCGCCAGCACGCGGTCGCGCACGTAATCGGCATACGGCCGCCCGCTCACCTTCTCGATCACCCGACCGAGCACGCAAAAGCCGAAGTTGGAGTAGAGGAAGGCCTGGCCCGGCGGGTTCTTGAGCGGCTGACCCAGCGACGCGGCGATCAACTCCCAGTGCGGCGCGCGCATGCTGTTGAACATCGGATCGGTGCCGTCGTTCGGCCAGCCGCCCGACGCGTGGGTCAGGAACTGTTCGATCGTGATCTCATTGACGTGCGTCGCATAGGGCGCCGACGTCGCGTAGTCGTTACCGAGCACCGTGCCTGGACCGAACACCTTATCGCCGAGCTTCAGCCGGCCATCCTCGATCAGCGTGAAAAGCGCCGTCGAGGTGATCGTCTTGCTGACACTGCCGATGCGGAACAGGTGCGCCGGTGTCGCTGCCTCTTCCAATTCACGATTGGCCCAACCGAACGCCTCGCGATAGAGCAGCCGGCCCATGTGGCCGACCGCGACCGAGAGACCAGGCACCGAATACTGCTGCATGAAAGCGTGGGCCTGGTCCGCCATGGCCGTTCGCTCGGCGGCCGACGGCTCGCCCGGTCCGATAATCGTCTGCGCAGCGGATCGCCCTGCGGTCGAGAGCGCCACGGCGCCGGCCAGCGTGAGGAAATTTCGCCGTCGCACGCGCCGACGGTAGCGCGACGGACTTGACCGCGACAGGCCCGGCACTCTTCACTTCAGCAACCATGAATCGTCAGGGAGTTTGCTCATGCTGCGCCGTTCGCTCCTCGCCTCCTCTGCCCTGTTGCTGGCGCGGCCGGCGCTCGCAGAAACGAAGCCCCTCAAGGTCGTGATGCATTCGGATCTCAAGATCCTCGATCCGATCTGGACCACCGCCTACATCGTCCGCAACCACGGCTACATGATCTACGACACGCTGTTCGCGCTCGACGAGAAGCTCGATCCCAGGCCGCAGATGGTCGACAGCTGGACGATGAGCGACGACAAGCTCACCTGGACCTTCAAGCTGCGCGACGGCCTCAAATGGACCGACGGCATGCCGGTCACCACCGCCGACGTCATCCCCTCGATTAAGCGCTTCAGCGACAAGGACGTGCAGGGCGGTTTGCTCGCCAGGATGACGCAGGAGATGACCGCGGTCGACGACAAGACCTTCCGCATCGTGCTCAAGGAACCGTTCGGCCTGATGCTGAAGACGCTCGCCAAGTCCGCCTCGGTGCCGCTGTTCGTCATGCCCAAGCGCGTCGCCGAGCTGCCGATCAGCCAGCAACTCGCCGACACCACCGGCTCGGGCCCGGTCATCTTCAAGCGCGACGAATGGAAGGCCGGCGAGAAAGTCGTCTACGTGCGCAATCAGGATTACAAGCCGCGCGCGGAGCCACCGTCGGGCCTGGCGGGCGGCAAGGTCGCCAAGCTCGACCGCATCGAATGGCTCTCCCTCCCCGACAGCCAGACCGCAATCAACGCACTGCTCGCCGGCGAGATCGACATGATCGAAGCGCCCTCGCACGACCTGCTGCCGGTGCTGGAGAAGGACAAGAACATCGAGATCTTCACGCCCAACACGCTGGGCAACACCTACATCCTGCGCTTCAACTGGAAGCTGCCGCCGTTCGACAACCTCAAGGTCCGCCGCGCCGCCGAATATGCGCTCAACCAGGTCGATTTTCTGAAGGCCGAGATCGGCGACCCGCGCTGGTACAAGGAATGCCGCGGCATGTTCGGCTGCGGCGCCGTGCCGTTCGAGACCACCGTCGGCACCGACGGCATCCTGCAGTCGAACTTCGAGGAGTCGAAGAAGCTGCTCCAGGAGGCGGGCTACGACGGCAAGCCGATCGTCATCATGCAGACCACCGACCTCGCGGAGCTGACCAACCTCGCGCCGGTCGCCAAGAGCCTGCTGGAGCGCGGCGGCTTCAAGGTCGACATGCAGTCGATGGACTGGCAGACCCAGGTGACGCGGCGCGCCAAGAAAGTGCCGGTCGACCAGGGTGGCTGGAACATCTCGATGACCGCCGCATCGGTCGTCCTGCTGAGCGACCCGATCGTCAACCACTACACCGAGACGAGCGGCGACCGCTCCCAGTTCGGCTGGCCGTTCGACGAGGAGAT
>DASXQC010000868.1:0-2096 GCA_036493235.1 Reyranella sp. | reverse complement strand
GCCGATGCCCGCCGCCTGTTCCCCGGCGGCCCGGTCGACGTGCTGGCCTACCTCTCCCGGCAGGCCGACGAGCGCACGGTCGAGGCGCTGGAGAAGGAGGGCAGCGAACTCCGGACCCGCGACCGCATCGCACTTGGCGTGAAGCTCCGGATCCAGAACACGGTGGGTGGCAAGGAATCGGTCCGCCGCGGCCTGGCGTTGCTGGCGATGCCGTTCAACGGGTCGCTGGCGCTGAAGCTGCTCTACCGCACGGTCGACGCGATCTGGTACGCCGCCGGCGACACCGCCATCGATTTCAACTTCTATTCCAAGCGCGCCCTGCTGGGCGGCGTGTTCAGCTCGACGCTGCTCTACTGGCTGAACGACCGCTCGCCCGACGACGAGGCGACGTGGGCCTTCCTCGACCGCCGCCTCGCGGACGTCATGCGCTTCGAGAAGCTGAAGGCCAACGTCACGTCCTGGAGGCCGAGCCGGACGGCTGCACGTAGGTGACGTGCCCCATCTTGCGGCCCGGCCTGGCGCGCGCCTTGCCGTAGAGATGCAGTCGCGCTGTCGGATCGGAGACGTAGCTTAGCCAGTCGTTCGCCTCGTCGCCGATCAGGTTCTCCATGCGCGACGGCGCCAGCACATCGACCGCACCGAGCGGCAAACCGCAGATCGCCCGCACGAGCTGCTCGAACTGGCTGGTCGCGCAGGCATCGATCGTCCAATGACCTGAATTGTGCGGCCGCGGTGCCATCTCGTTGGCGAGCACGTGGCCGTCCCTGGTCACGAACATCTCGAGCGCCACCAGGCCGACCAGTTCGAGGCTGTTGGCGAGCTGCACGCCGAGCCGCTCGGCCTCCGCGAGGATCTTTGACGGCAAACCCGACGGCACCGTCGTGGTGCGCAGGATGCCGTCGCGATGATCGTTCAGTCCGATCGGGAAGCAGCGCGTCTCGCCGCCGAGCCCGCGCGCGACGATCGCCGAGACCTCGCACTGGAAATCGACCAGCGCCTCCAGGATGCATTCGGCGCGGCCGAGCCGCTCCCAGGCCTCGACGAGCTGTTCCTTGTTCGCGACACGCGCCTGGCCCTTGCCGTCGTAGCCCTCGGTGCAGGTCTTGAGGATGCCGGGCAGCGCTGTCGCGCCCGCGACATCGGCCAGGTTGCGGATCGCCTGATACGCCGCTGTGCCCAAACCGGCCTGGCGGAAGAAGGCCTTCTCGCGCAGGCGGTGCTGGGCGAAGTGGATCGGGCGTACACCGGGCCGCACCGGCTTGTGCTTCTCGCAGGCCGCCACGGTAGCCTCGGGCACGTTCTCGAATTCGTAGGTGATGACGTCGACCTCGGCCGCGAAGCGGGCGAGGGCGGTGGTGTCGTCGTACGCACCCTGCCTGTGCGGCGCGACCTGGCCCGCGATGGCGTCGGCCTCGGGAGAATAGCTCAGCGCCTTGTAGCCCAGCCGCTCTGCCGCCATCGCCGTCATGCGGCCCAACTGCCCCGCGCCCAGGATGCCGATGGTCGATCCCGGCGGGATGATCTGCTCTGCCATGCTAGCGATGAGCCGGTGCGTCGTCCGACGGGGCCTCAGCCACCGCCGCGGTCTGCCGGGCCCGCCATTTCGCCAGCGCGTCCGCGATCTTGGCGTCGCCAAGGCCGACGATGGACGCTGCCAAAAGGGCGGCATTGATGGCTCCGGAGCGGCCGATCGCCAAAGTCCCGACCGGGATGCCGGCCGGCATTTGGACAATGGAAAGAAGACTGTCCTGGCCTTTCAGGGCGGCGCTTTCGACCGGCACGCCGAGCACCGGCAACGTGGTCATGGCGGCCGTCATGCCCGGCAAATGGGCAGCGCCGCCGGCGCCGGCGATGATCACTTTCAGGCCGCGCTTCTGGGCGCCCTCGGCGTAGTCGGCCATCCGCCTGGGCGTGCGGTGGGCGGAGACGATCCTGGCCTCGAACGGCACGCCGAGCTCCTCCAGGGTGCCGGCGGCGTGCTTCATGGTGGCCCAGTCCGACTGGCTGCCCATGATCACGCCGACCACTGCCTTGCGGGCGGGCTTGGGGGTGGCTTTCGGCATGCGTCTCTCAGGCAATGATGTCGGGGATGAGCT
>DASXQC010000867.1:0-8514 GCA_036493235.1 Reyranella sp. | reverse complement strand
GGCCTCCCGGAGAGCGGCGATCTCGCCATCGCTATAGCCCACTTCGCGCATGATCTCGACGGTGTGCTCGCCCACCATCGGCGATTTGCGGCGCACGCTCACGGGAGCGTCAGAAAGTTTGATCGGATTGTTTGCCGATTTCACGCGGCCGATGCCGGGATAGTCGACCTCGAGCACGCTGCCGCGCGCCTTGGCATGGTCGGTCGCCATCGCCTCGCTGATCTTGTAGGCGGCCGAGCACGGCATGCCGGCAGGGATCAGCTTGTCGAGCAGCTCGTCGGCGGTGTGCGCGAGGAAATGCGCCTCGATCATCGGCTCGAGGAGGGCGCGGTTGGCGACGCGGTCCTTGTTGGTGGCGAAGCGCGCATCGGCCAGCCAGTCCGGCTTGCCGAGCGCGGTGCAGAGCAGCTTCCAGAATGCGTCGTTGGTGCCGGCGATGAACACCGGCTGGGTCTTGGTCGGGAACACGCGCAGCGGGCAGAGGATGGTGTTCGAGGTGCCCATGCGCTCGGGGTCCTCGCCAGTGAGACCATGGTTGGTGATCCAGTGGCTCATCAGGTGCATGCCGACGTCGAACAGCGACAGGTCGAGCCGCTGGCCTTTGCCGGTCTTGTGGCGATGGAGCAGCGCGAAGGCGATGCCGCCGGCGCAGGCGAGGCCGGTCGAATAGTCGATCGGCGCGGTGCCGACGCGGCACATCTCGCCCTTGTAGGGACCGGTCGCGTCCATCAGGCCGATCTCGGCCTGGAGGCAGGGATCGTAGCCGGCACGGTGCGAGTAGGGACCGGTCTGGCCGTAGCCCGACACCGAGGCATAGACGAGCCGCGGGTTCTCCTTGGACACGACGTCCCAGCCGAAGCCCAACTTGTCGATCACACCCGGCGTGAAGGCCTCCATGAACACGTCGGCCCTTCTCACCAGCCGCATCAGCACGTCGCGTCCGCCGGCGGTGCGCAGGTCGAGTGCGAGGCCGCGCTTGTTGCGGTTCATCGACGGCACCCAGGCACCGCCGAAATGAGGCCGGAAGTGCTCGCCGTGCAGCGGCTCGACCTTGATCACGTCGGCGCCCATGTCGCCCAGGATCTGGCCGGCGGTCGGCCCGGCGATGACCTGCGTGAGGTCGAGAACGAGGGTGTCAGAGAGAGGCAGCATGATCGAGGAATAGCGTTGGTTGTCGCCCCGGGCTAGCGCTGCACCTCTCGGCTTTCGCTCCGCAATGCCGATTTCCACTTCTTTAGAGTGTGTACTCCTGAACGGCCCTGTGTGTTGTGAACGTTGCTATGCATGGTGAACACCTTACTCTCCTTGCATGATTTTTCGCCGGAACGTTCTCTCGGGCTTGGCTGCTGCATCAATGACGGGATGCAGCGCACCTCAGGCGCCCCGTCAGGCTTCCGTGGCCCCGGATCCTTATCCGCAAACGCCGCCACCTGAAACCCCGCCGCCTGAAGATCCGATCGCGCCGGCGCCGCCGGTTCGCACACCCCAGGGGTTGGATGCGGTCATCGACATCAGCGCGCACTCGACCGTCTCCGATTTCCGGCTGGTACGCGCGAGCAACATCCTCGCTGTCATCCACAAGGCGAGCGAAGGCGATTTCTATGCCGACCCCAAGTGTGCCGAGCGACGGTCGCAGGCCGAGGCGGCGGGACTGCTGTGGGGTGCCTATCATTTCGGCAAGGGTGATGCGTCCGGCGCGCAGCAGGCAGCTTTCTTCCTGGAGTCTTCCCGCCCCGGCCCCAAGACTCTCCTCGCCCTGGATATCGAGCCCAACGAAGGCGACCCCTCGAACTCCATGACGCTGGAACAGGCCGAGGCGTTTGTGCAGGCCGTGTCCAGCGCTACGGGCCGGTTTCCGCTCATCTACGTGCATCCGACCTGGGCCAACGGCGGCATGCGGATCACGCCCCGCTCGATCGTTGCGCGCTGCGGCCTTTGGATCGTCGACTACCATGAGTCGCTTACGATCCCGCTGGCCTGGGCAAAGAGTGGCTGGCGGCTCTGGCAATATGCCAGCGACGAGTATGCGGGTCGCCGCGCTCGCGGCCGCAACAGAACCATCCAGGGTGTCAATCGCTTCGATCGCAACTTGTTCAACGGAGACGTGGCTGGGCTTCACCGGTTTTGGACTGCCGCCACTTGATCGAATGCGCATGCTTGGCGAGCGCCGAGGCATGTTAGGTTCCGCCAGACATTGACCGGATGACAATCCGACGATGATGGAGTTGCCATGACGTCCGACCGCCCGAATTTGCGTATCGATGCCGACCGGCTGTGGGGCAGCCTGATGGAGTTGGCGAAGATCGGCGCGACGGAGAAGGGCGGGGTGTGCCGCATCGCGCTGACCGATCTCGACCGGCAGGGACGCGACCTGTTCGTGCGCTGGGCCAAGGCGGCAGGAGCGACGATCAAGGTCGACCAGCTCGGCAACATCTTCGCGCGGCGCGAGGGGCGCGATCCGTCGAAGGCGCCGATCATGACGGGCAGCCATCTCGACACCCAGCCGACCGGCGGCAAGTTCGACGGTGCCTATGGCGTGATGGCGGGCCTGGAGGTGCTGCGCGTGCTGCACGATTCCAACTACCTCACCGAGGCGCCGATCGAGGTCGCGGTGTGGACCAACGAGGAAGGCTGCCGATTCGCGCCGGCGATGGTGGCGTCGGGCGTGTTCGGCGGCGCCTTCACGCTCGACCACGCGCTGTCGATCAAGGACCGCGACGGCGTGAGCTTTGCCGAGGCGCTGAAGAAGATCGGCTATGACGGGCCGGAGCAGGTTGGCGGCCGCTCGGTCGGTGCGTTCTTCGAGGCGCATATCGAGCAGGGCCCGATCCTCGAGCGTGAGAAGAAAACAATCGGCGTGGTCACTGGGGCGCAGGGCCAGCGCTGGTACGAAGTGTCGTGGACCGGCATGGAGAGCCACGCCGGCACCACGCCGATGGAGGGCCGGCGCGATGCGCTGGTCGGCGCCGCCGAGCTGATCGTGAAGTGCCGCGAGATCGGCAACCGGCCGAACGGGCGATCGACTGTGGGCGTGATCGAGAGCCAGCCGCAGTCGCGCAACACCATTCCCGGCCGCCTGTTCATGACCATCGACTTCCGCCATCCGGACGATGGCGAGCTCACGAAGATGGACGCCGAGATGCGCGCCGCCGCGGCGGACATCGCCAAGCGCCATCGGCTCGAGGTGAAAATCGAGCAGATCTGGTACTTCCCGCCATCGCCGTTCGCGAAGGAGCTGGTCGAGTCGGTGCGGCGCGGCGCCGAGCAGGCAGGCTATCCGCACATGGACATCGTGAGCGGCGCCGGCCACGACGCCTGCTACGTCAGCCGCGTCGCGCCCACCGCGATGGTGTTCGTGCCTTGCAAGGACGGCATCAGCCACAACGAGATCGAGGACGCGACCAAGGTCGACATCGGCGCAGGGTGCCAGATCCTGCTGCGGGCGATGATCGAGCGCGCGAATACGTGAAAGCGGGAGTCCTCTCGGCTGCATCCGCCGCGCTGGTCGCGACGGTGGCGGGCGTCGGCGGCACCCTGCCTGTCATCCTGGCCGCGGCGCAGGCCGTCGGCGCGACGCCCGCTGAGGCCAGCTCGTGGGTGTCGGGCCTCGCCATTGCCACGGCAGCGAGCGCGCTGATCCTCTCCCTGCGCTACCGCATGCCGATCATCACTGCCTGGTCGACGCCCGGCGCGGCGCTGATCGCCTCGACCTCGGGCGTGCCGGGCCTGCACGCGGCGGTCGGCGCGTTCGTGCTGGCGGCCGTGCTGATCCTGCTGACGGCGGCGGTGCGGCCGCTCTCACGACTGATCGAGCGCATTCCCGGCAGCATCGCCGCGGCGATGCTGGGCGGCATCCTGCTGCATCTGGTGGTGGCGATGGTCGAGCAGGTACCGCAGCAGCCATTGCTGGTGCTGGCGCTGATCGTGCTGTTCCTGATCATGCGCCAGGTCTGGCCTGCGCTCGCCTCGCTGGTGGTGCTGGCGGCCGGCGCGCTGCTGGCCTGGGCACTTGGGCTGGTGCAGACGATCCCGCCGCTCGGCGTGTCGTCGCTGGTGGTCGAGACGCCGGCCTGGGACCTCGCCACACTGATCGGGCTCGGCGTGCCGCTCTATCTCGTCACCATGGCGTCGCAGAACCTGCCGGGCTTCGCCGTGCTGCGCGCCTTCGGCTACAAGCCGCCGAGCCAGCCGGTGCTGGCCGTGACCGGCCTCGCCTCGCTCGCCACAGCCTTCGTCGGCGCGCACACCTCGAACCTCGCGGCGATCTCGGCTGCGCTCTGCACAGGTCCGGAGGCGCATCCCGATCCGGCCAAGCGCTGGATCGCCGGCGTGTTCTACGCGTTGTGGTGGGGCCTGATCGGGCTGTTCGGCGCCTCGCTGGTTGGCCTGTTCGGCGCGCTGCCGCCGGCGCTGCTGATGACCGTCGCCGGCCTCGCTTTGCTGGGCTCCATGGCGAGTGCGCTCGGCGCCGCCCTGGGTCCGGAGAAGGACCGCTTCGCCGCGGCCGGCACGCTCGCGGTGACGGCCTCGGGCATCACGCTGATGGGTGTCGGCTCGGCGTTCTGGGGCCTTGTGTTCGGTCTGCTGGTGCTGGGGTTGGAAAGCGCGCGCTCCAGGCTTCGAGCGGGAGGCTGAGGCCGCGGCACAGGAAACTGATCGTGTGGTAGTAGCCCACGAGAGCGATCGTCTCGAGGATCTGTGTCTCATCGAAGTGCTTCTCGAGCGCGTTCCAGGTCTGGTCGCTGAGGGTGCGCCGATCGACAAAGTCGTCCACCAGGGCCAGTAAGGCCTGTTCATCGGTTGCCCAGCACGCGGCATCCGAAGAGCCCGACACGGTGGTGGCGATCTCGGCCTCGCCAAAGCCGACCTTGCCGGCGAACAGCGCGATATGGACGCCCCATTCGTACTCGCAGCCGAGCCGCGCCGTGGTGCGGTCGATGACGATCTCGCGCTGGCGCAGGCTGAGCGGGCCTTTGTCGAGCAGGCCGCCGGCGAACATCTTGCCGAACACCCGCGGGCTCTTGGCCATGGTGCGGAACAGAACGAGCGGTTCGAGGCCCGGCGGCATGATGCGCTGGAGCGCCTCGGCAATGGCGGATGGATAGGGCGGTTCGGCAGGAGCGATGCGGGACATGCTACAAATATTGTAGTAAACTCATTCCCGATGCTACAGAAATTGTAGTAACGGAGTGAAATAGATGGTGAAGCGCGTGCGCGGCTCGCGGACCGGGCGGCCGATCATGGTGCTGCTCGACCTGCTGGGCCGCCGCTGGACACTCAGGATCGTCTGGGAGCTGCGCGAGGAACCGCGGCGCTTTCGCGAGCTGCAGGACTCGATCGGCGCCAGCCCGACTATCATCAACACCCGCCTCAGCGAGTTGCGCGAGGCCAGGCTGGTCGAGCTCGACCCGGACAGCGGCTATCGCCTCACCGCGTTGGGCGAAGAGCTGTTACGGCTGATGCTGCCGCTGCATGTATGGTCGGAGAAGTGGGTGAAGGCTGTCGCCTAGGAACACACCTTAGAAGCGCACAACGGGAGCGGCCATGGTGGGGTCTAGCCTGACTGATGCGACCCGCGGGGGCCGCTCCCGGTGCGTCATTCGCATCTAACCGCTATGCCGCTGCCCGAATGACTGCTGCGGCAATCGTAGCGGCCCGCCTGTCCGGTGGAAGCATCTAAACCTCCGCATCCGTTGGTGCGATGTAACCATCTCGTCACTGTGATGCGCGCTTGTCAACGGCTCTTCGGGTCAACAGTGCTGACGCAATCAGCGCGCTCGCCGCGATCGCGACGATGATGGTCGCGAGCACGTTGATCTGCGGATCGACGCCCAGGCGCACGCTCGAATAGACGCGCATCGGCAGGGTCTGCGACTGCGCGCCGGAGACGAACTGCGTGAGGATGAGATCGTCGAGCGAGAGGGTGAAGGCGAGCAACCAGCCCGAGGCGAGCGCCGGCGTGAGCAGCGGCAAGGTGACGGTGAGGAAGGTCGTCCACGGCGTGGCGCCGAGATCCATCGCCGCCTCCTCGAGCGTGCGGTCGAAGTCGGCAAGGCGGGCCTGCACGACGATGGCAACGAACGCGAGCGAGAAGGTGACGTGGCCGATGGTGATGGTGAGGAAGCCGCGTTCGGGCCCGCCCAGCAGCTGGTCGCTGCCGACGAACAGCAGCAGCATGGAGATGCCCATCACCACCTCGGGCATCACCATCGGCGCGACCACGAGGCTGGCGAACAGGGTGCGGCCGGCGAAGCGCGGCACGCGCGCCAGCGCATAGCCCGCGGCGAGGCCGAGCAGCATGGCGAGCGTGGCGCTGGCGAGGCCGATGCGGAGCGACAGCCAGGCGGCGTCGAGCATCGCCTCGTTGTGGAACAGCGCCATCCACCATTTGGTCGAGAAGCCCGCCCAAACCGTAACCAGACGCGATTCGTTGAACGAATAGATAATGACCAGCGCGATCGGCAGGTAGAGGAAGGCGTAGCCGAAGGCCAGCACCGAGAAGGCGAAGCGGGCACGGCCGGTCATGTCCGCTCCAGGCTGCGCTGCTGATGGCGCTGGAAGATCACGATCGGCCCGACCAGCAGGACCAGCAGGCAGATCGCCACCGCCGAGGCGAGCGGCCAGTCGGAATTGGTGAAGAACTCGTCCCACAGCACCTTGCCGATCATCAGGGTGCGCGTGCCGCCCAGCAGGTCGGGGATCACGAACTCGCCGACTGCTGGAATGAACACCATCAGGCAGCCGGCGACGATGCCGGGCAGCGACAAGGGCAGCGTGACGGTGATGAAGCCGGGCAGCGGCCTGGCGCCGAGGTCGGACGCCGCCTCGAGCAGGCCCCAGTCGAGCTTCTCGAGGCTGGTATAGAGCGGCAGCACCATGAACGGCAGGTAGGCGTAGATGATGCCGAGATGGACGGCCCATTCGGTGCCGAGGATGGTGCCTGGGTGGGGCACCAGGCCCGACCAGCGCAGGAACTGGTTGAGGATGCCGTTCTCCGCCAGCAGGCCCATCCAGGCATAGACGCGGATCAGGAACGAGGTCCAGAACGGCAGGATGACGAGCGTGAGCAACAGCGGACGCAGTGACGGCCGCGCGCGAGCGATCGCGTAGGCCATCGGATAGCCCAGCAGCAGCGTGCCGAGCGTCGAGACGGCGGCGATGCGCAGCGAGGACAGCCAGGCGGCGAGATAGAGATCGTCGGTGAACAGCAGCTTGAAACTCGCGAAGCTCACGCCCAATTCGACCGGCGGCGCGAGATCGGGCGAATTGGTGCCGAACGAGAGGCCGAGCACGAGCGCCAGTGGCAGCAGGAAGAACACCACCAGCCAGACGAAGGGCAGAGCAATCACGAGCCTCATCGGACCGCGGACCTCCAGGTCTGCTCATGGTCATATGGACCGCGCGCATCCTGAGCGCCCATGATCTTGAGCGCGCAGGATGCGCGCGGTCCAACGAAGGGCCTACTCATCCAGCACCTGCCCGGCATCGTCGGACCAGCCGAGCCACACCGTGTCGCCGCGGCGATGGGCGCTGCCCTGGGCGCGGGCGATGTTCATGGTCGCGACCAGCATGACCGGCCCATTCTCGATCGCGACGCGATAGAGCGAGCGGTCACCCTCATAGGCGATGTCGACGATCTGCCCGGTCGCGGCATGCGCGGTCGTGGGCCGCTCCGACGACAGCGCGATCTTCTCGGGCCGCAGCGCCAGCCAGCGCCGCGTGCCGGTCTGCAGGATGTTGGCGATGCCGATGAAGTCGGCGACGAAGCGCGACGCCGGCCGCTCGTAGAGGTCGTGCGGCGAGCCGGTCTGGGCGATCCGGCCAGCGTTCATCACGGCGAGCCGAGTCGCCATCGACATCGCCTCTTCCTGGTCGTGCGTGACGACTACGAAGGTGAGGCCGAGCTGCTCCTGCAGCCGCACCATCTCGAAGCGCGTGCCCTCGCGCAGCTTGCGGTCGAGCGCCGCCAGCGGCTCGTCGAGCAGCAGCAGCTTGGGCCGCTTCACCAGGGCGCGCGCGAGTGCGACGCGCTGGCGCTGGCCGCCCGACAGCTGAGCTGGCCGCCGCGCGTCCAGCCCGTCGAGCTTCACCAGCGCGAGGATTTCGGCGACGCGCCGGGCGATCTCGGCCTTCGCCACGCCCTCGCGCTTCAGCCCGTAGCCGACGTTGCCCGCCACATCGAGATGCGGGAACAGCGCGTAGGACTGGAACATCATGTTGACCGGCCGCTTATGCGGCGGCACGCCCGTCATGTCCTGGCCGTCGATGATCACGCGGCCGCTGTCGGGTGTCTCGAAGCCTGCCATCATGCGCAGCAGGGTGGTCTTGCCGCAGCCCGAGCCGCCCAGCAGCGCGAACAGCTCGCCGCGCACGATCTCGAGATCGACGCCGGCCACGGCCTGGACCTCGCCGAAGCGCTTGGTGACGCCTTGAATCTTGACGATGGGTTCGCTCACGCCGCCAACCTAGCGGCCGGTCTTGATCGCGGTCCACAGCCGCGTGCGCTCGCGCGTC
>DASXQC010000866.1:0-5224 GCA_036493235.1 Reyranella sp. | reverse complement strand
GCGCCTGGACGCCCGGCGCCGACGTCCTGCAGCTCTCTGTCGGCCGCTTGACAGAGCCCATTGAGGCCGCCGGCGGCGTCAGAACTTCCCGGATTCGGACGATTCTTCATGGCGTCGACAAGCTCCTTCGACGCGCAGGCGTGAACAAATTTCTCGACGAATTTTTCTACACATCAAATGGCGGATTGGCCGAGCGTGGTGCAGCTCAGTGACACTGTGCGCGGATTGGCTCGACAACTGCCCGGGCAAACTTGATCGCTCCAGATTCGGAGAAATGCCCCTCGTCCACGAAGTCCTCGTGTCCAAACGTCATGCTCGGAAAGATATATGGGTCCCCCAACTGCTTGGCGGACTCCTCGAGTATACGGTTCAAACGCTGGACAAGAGGCCAAGTGCGTCGAGGCGGAACCAGTACCACCCACCCGTCTGGGGCATCGTCCGTCAAGCGAGTCGGGTCCAAGAGTTGGCCGATCCAAATTGTCTTGATGCCGCGTTGTCGGTTGATTGCGGAGATCGTTTCAACATTGCGTGCAAACAGACTTTCGACGCGAGTATCGGGCTCTCCACTCACCTCTCCCTCGGCGACGGCAGGCCGAACAGTATCGAAGGCCAGAGCAATGAAGCGTGCCGAGACCGCAAAGACAGGCGACACGAATAGTCCCGGTCCACTCAGCCGGCGGCTTTCGTTGGCATCGACTTGAGAAGGCAGATGAAAGTCGGCATAGGCGGCATCCAGCTTCGCCAAGTGGCTGTTGCGAACGTCGTTCCATCCTTCAAAATATACCGCACAAGTCGGGCGTAACCCGTAAGGCGTTTCATAAAATGCCGTTTGGATGATGTTCTCGACGGTCGTGTATCCAGGCACTCCATAATTTAACACCGCATAGTGATCGCTGCCCAAGAGAGCGACCAGGCGGTCTGGCCAAGTTTTGCCTTCCGCAAGAGCGATGTCGTAGGTCGTTGAGCCGCCAAACAGAGCGATCAAGGCTTTCCCCGAGAGGGACTCAGGTTTCTGTTCAGGGCCGCGCATGCCAAGGCTGTTATGATGAATCCTGCCTTTAGCGAGAGTGGCATTGCGGATCGGCACGGTTTGCAACAACGGATGCCAGGTGAAGCGGCTGCCGAAGGCATCGTAGCTGCTGTTGGCCGGAAAAAAGGATGAGTGTGTAAGGCCGACCTCTTCGACGGCTGCGGTACCCATGCCTGTCAGGCACTCGAGCGCTGCAAGAAACAAGAGAGTTGACGACAATCATGGCCAGCGAAAGAGTAACAGCAGGGAGAGCACGAGAAGGCCGGATAGATAGATGAAGTGCCGCGAGCGTGGGCTTGGGAATGCCAGGTTGCCCTGAATCGCCAAAGCAATAGCCACGAGGCCGACTATGGAGGCGAGCAAAGCAACGCCAAGGAAAAGCAGTGTTCTTTCGTATCTGCGAGGATGGCTCAATCCCACGTACGATAGCGCCCAATAGCGCATCGAGCCTACGACACCCAACTTTTTTGCCATACGCACACCCAGCTCCCGTGCCGACAATAGCGGAACTACGGCCGGGGATAGAAGGGCGACCGAGGTTGGCCAATGTGCTCCAGCCTATCCGCGAGGAGCGCAACGCCTTCAACGTGGGCGGGTATCAGTTTGCGCGCAGGTCGACCGGAAAGACTCGCTGTCGTCCCGACCTCGGCATCGGTCGGAACGACGGGGCTTGGGCGCCTCCCGTTCTACGCTGCCTGGTAGAATGAGCCGTGCGCGCAGCTCGATCTTGAGCCGCCACAGCTCGCTCTGGCACCAGAGATGGCCCGATCGGCCGATCTCGGCCAGCGCCTCGTCGAGCAGCCTGAGTCCGGCGCAGGTCTCGCCCATCGCGGCAGAAAGCATCGCCATCCGGCCGAAGAACCACGGCCGCAGTCCGATGGCGCCGAGGGCCACGAAGGCGTCGGTGCCGTCGCGCAGCAGTGTCAACCCGCGCGGCATGTCACGCTCGGCCAGCACCCATCCACGATAGATGTCGGCCGCCGCGGCGTAGAACGGGAAGCGATGCGCGTCGGCCAGCACGGCGAGATCTCCCGCCGCCCGATGCAGCGCTCGCACATCGCCCAGGATCGACAGGTACCGGCAGTAGAGCGCCAGCGCGTGCGCGAGAGTGTGCGGATTGTCGAGCCGGTGCGCGGCGGCGAGCCCCAGGGCGGCGCGCTCGGCCGCCGCTGCAGGGAGCTCGAGCAGGAGCAGCGTCATGGCCAGCCACAGCGAGGCGATGGCGATGTTGTGGTCGGCCGCCAGGAAGGTGCTGGTGCGGCCAGCCGCGCCGCTCAGCGACAGGGCGATCTCGAGCTCGACACGGGCGACCCAGAACCGGCCGCGCGCGAAGTGGCTCATGCCGGCCATGGCGTGCGCGACAGCACTCAGACCTGCATCGTTGCCCCCTTGCGTCAGCTGCAGTGCCTGCTGGGCAAGGTCGTGCGTGTCGGGCGCGCCGCGCGACAGCGAAGTGGAGAACTGGCCATAGAGGATCGGGAACAGCTCCGCCGTCGCGCCGGTGCGCTCGCACAGCTCGCGGGCGCGAGTCCAGCAGGGCTGCGTCTCGGCCGCAGTCCAGCCGCGGTCGGCGATCAGTGCCTCGGCCAGGGCGATCTGCAGGCCGACCTCGCTGCGGTCGCGTTCCGTGGAGTCGGGCGCGCGCGTCAGCGCGTCGAGGCCCTTGGTCAGCAGGGCGATCGCCTCGCGGCTGGCGCCGCAACGGATCGCCTGCTCGCCCGCGTTCCGCCAGAAGACGGCGGCGCGCGTCGGCTCGCCGGCCTGCGCCCAATGCTCGGCGACCTGCTCGGGCCGCGTCGCGGGAAAGCGGTCTTCGAGGACCACCGCGACTCGCGCATGCAGCAGCTGGCGGGCCGAGCGCAACAGGCTTTCGTAGGCGGTGCTCTGCACCAGCGCATGCTTGAAGCGGTAGCTGCGGTGTGGGCCGGACCCTTCCGGAAAGACCAGGCCGGCGGCGATCAGCTGCGCGAGCCCGGCAGTGACTTCGGCTTCGCTGCGCTGGGCGATCGCGTCGAGCAGCGCCCACGAGAAGCGCCGGCCGATCACGGCGGCGAGCTGCGCCAGCTCCTTCGCAGGGCCCAGGCGGTCGAGGCGGCTCATCAGCGAGGCCTGCAGCGTGGTCGGAATCCCGCCGACCGAGCCCTCCCGGCCGCCTTCGACGACGGCACGGGTCAGCTCCTCGATGAACAGCGGCACGCCGTCGGTCTGGTCGCGGATCTCGCGCACCACGGCGTCGGACAGCTCGCCGCCAATCTGCCGGATCAGCTCGGCGGCCGCGCTGCGGCTCAGCCGGTTGAGCGGCAGCTCGGAGGCGTGCCGGCGATGCGCCCACGGCGCCTCGAAGCTCGGCCGCGCCGTCACCAGCAGCAGCACCGGCAGCCGCTGCAGGGCGACGATCGTGCGGTCGAGCAGCTCGAGGCTGGTCGGATCGATCCAGTGCACATCCTCGAAGACGGCGAGGATCGGCAGCCGGCCGGCCTGCGCCTCGATGGTGCGGCCGAGCGCTTCGAGCGTGCGCTGCTTGCGCTGCGGCGGCACGAGATCGGGACACGGCCAGCGCGCCTCGGCGCCTTCGATCGACAGAAGATCGGCGATCAGCGCGGCGTCCTGCGTTGACGTCCCGAGATAGGTCATCACCGCCTGGAGCTTGTCGAGCCGGGTGGCGGCATCGTCGCCGCGTTCGAAGCGTGCCGACCGCTCGATCTGTCCGATCACCGGGTGCAAGGGACTGTCGATGTGATGCGGCGAGCAGAAATAGCGCAGCCGCTGGTGTCGTTCGGCGACGCTTTCGATCAGCGCGCGTGCGAGCCGGGATTTGCCGATGCCGGATTCACCCGTGAGCAGCACGACCCGGCCTGCGCCCGTCCGCGCCTCCTGCCAGTGGCCCAGCAGAAGGTCGAGCTCTTCCTCCCGGCCGAGCAGCGCGCCGAGGTTCCTGCCACGCAGCGCCTCGAAACGGCTGGCCGCCTTGCTGTTCTCGCCCAAGACCTGCCAGACCGGCACAGGCTCGGCGAACCCCTTGAGCGGCTGCGCGCCGAGATCGCGATACTCGAACAGGCCGCGCACGAGGCTGAGCGTCGCCTGGGAGATCACCACGGTGTTCTGTTCGGCGTGGGTCTGCAGGCGGGCGGCAAGGTTGGGCGTGTCGCCGGCGATGTCGCGCGATTCGACGAGAACGAGGCCGGTGGCGACGCCGACGCGGATGGCGAGCTCGACGCCGAGCGGCCAGGGGTGGCTGGTCACTCCGCCGACCAGCGCCAGGCCCGTGCGCACGGCCCGTTCGGCGTCGTGCTCGGTGGCCTGCGGCCAGCCAAAATACACCACGACGCCGTCGCCGGTGTACTGCGACACGAATCCGCCGAAGCGGGCGACCGTGTCGCTCACGTATTGCCGATAGGCGCGCATCACCTCGCGCAGATCCTCCGGATCGAGCCGCACAGAGAGTGCGGTCGAATCGACGAGATCGCAGAACAGCACGGTGAGTTGCCGTCGTTCGGCGGGCAAGGTGACGTCGGGCACGAGCGTCATGCCACAACGGGGGCAAAAACGGGCACCCTCCGCAATCGCGGTCTGACAGCGCGGACACAGCATTCAACGCTCCCCCGCCTTCGAATCAGTTTTGAAATGGGGCCAACACTTGGTGTCGGAAGGATGGCGAAACAAGAACGAGCCCGTGGACCAAAGACGATTCACGCCGCCGTGGACTGTGGCGATTCGCACAATCGTGCGCGCATCCGATTGAGGTTGCTCGAAGAAACCTCGTCTCGCGTAAGCGCGAGCACGCACCGATCTTTCAGACCGCTCCGTGAATAATCCGCTCGCTGCTCACAGCCCGAGCAGCCATGCCTCGACCAGGCCTTTGCCCTTGACCTCGATCGCGCCGCGCGGCTCGAACGCGAACTTGTCCTTGAGCTGCTCGTAGACCGCCCGGGTGACCTGGATGGCGCCCGGCAGGCCGGTCGATTCCATGCGGCTGGCGAGATTCACCGTATCGCCCCACAGGTCGTAGATGTACTTGCTCTTGCCGATCACGCCCGCCACGACGGGGCCGCTGTTGATGCCGACCCGCACCTGCATCGTCACGCGATGCTCCAGCGCATGCTCGTGCGTGATGTGGACCATGCGGATCGCCATCCGGGCCATGCGCAGGGCGTGGTCGTCGACCGGCTGGGGCAGGCCGCACACCGCCATGTA
>DASXQC010000865.1:0-6584 GCA_036493235.1 Reyranella sp. | reverse complement strand
CGCTTCTCCAGCGGCTCGGCGACGGTCGCCGCCATGATCTCGGGCGAGGCGCCAGCCAGTGTCGCCTGGACCACCACCACCGGGAAAGTGATGTTGGGCAGCGCGGCGACCGGCAGGTTGAAGTAGGCCAGCGCTCCCGACAGCAGGATCGCGATCGCGAGCAGGGTCGTCGCGACCGGCCTGTCGATGAAGAGCGCCGACAGGTTCACGCTCACTCCCCGGCCGGCTCGGGCTGCGGCGCCGGGCCGTCGGGCCCCGCCTCGGCAGCCGCCGGCTGGCCGCTGAAGCGGCGCGCGAGGCGATCGAAGGTGAGGTAGATCACCGGCGAGGTGAACAGCGTCAGAAGCTGGCTGAGGGCCAGGCCGCCGATGATGGCGAGACCGAGCGGCCGGCGCAGCTCCGACCCCGTGCCGGTGCCGAGCAGCATCGGCAGGGCGCCCAGCATGGCGGCCATCGTGGTCATCAGGATCGGCCGGAAGCGCAGCAGCGAGGCCTCGAAGATCGCCTGCTCGGGCGACTTGCCCTCGACCCGCTCCGCCTCGAGGGCGAAGTCGACGATCATGATCGCGTTCTTCTTGACGATGCCAATCAGCAGCACGATGCCGATGATGCCGATCACGTCGAGGTCCTTGCCGGCCACCATCAGCGCCAGCAGCGCGCCGATGCCGGCCGAAGGCAGGGTCGAGAGGATCGTCACCGGATGGATGAAGCTCTCGTACAGCACGCCCAGCACGATGTAGACCGCGACCAGCGCGGCGATCAGCAGGAACCCCTCGCTCGACAGCGAGTCCTCGAATGCCTGCGCCGCGCCCTGGAACGAGGCGGTGATCGAGGGCGGCAGGTGGACGTCCTTGATCGCCTGCCGGATCTCGTCGACCGCCGTGCTGAGCGAGGCGCCCTCGGTCAGGTTGAACGAGACGGTGACGGCCGGGAACTGTGCGAGGTGGCTGATCACCAGCGGCGTCTTGCCGACCTTGATGTCGGCGATCGCCGATAGAGGCACCTGGCCGCTCGTGCCGGTCTGGCTCGGCAGATAGAGCGAGCCCAGCGCCTGGATGTTGGCCATCCGGTCGCGCCTGGCGACCAGGATCACGCGATATTGGGTCGACTGGTTGAAGATGGTCGTGACGATGCGCTGGCCGAGCGCGTCGTAGAGTGCGTTGTCGATGGTGGCGGGCGTGATGCCGTAGCGCGCCGCGAGCTGGCGATTGACCTGGACGTTGATCGTCAGGCCCTCGTTGTTGAGGTCGCTCGCGACATCGCTGAGCGACGGCAGCTGCCGCATCTTGTCGATGATCTGCGGCACGTAGGTTGCGAAGTCCTGCGGGTTGGGGCCGCGCAGCACGAACTGGTACTGGTTTGGCGAGACCGTGGTGTCGAGCGTCAGGTCCTGCTCGGACTGCAGGTAGAGCTTGATGCCGGGGATGTCGGCCACCTCACGCTGGATGCGGCGGGCGATCTGCGCGGCGCTCTGCGAGCGCTCGTCGATCGGCTTGAGGTTGATCAGGAAGCGGCCGTTGTTCAGCGTCCGGTTGGTGCCGTCGATGCCGACATAGGAGGTGAGGCTGGCGACGTCGACGTCCTTCGAGATGACCTCGGCCAGCGACATCTGGCGGTTGGTCATCGCCGTATAGGAGATCGAATTGTCGGCTACGGTGATGCCCTGGATGACGCCGACATCCTGCACCGGGAACAAGCCCTTGGGGATGACCACGTAAAGGACGCCGGTCACGAACACGGTGATGACGAAGACGATCAGGGTCAGGCCCTGGTGGCGCAGCACCCAGCGCAGGCCTCGCTCGTAGGCAGAGAGCGTCTTGTCGAATGCCGCTTCGCTGATGCGCTCGAAGCGGCTGGGTTGCCGCTCGGACTGGCGCTTCAGCATCCGCGCGCACAGCATCGGCACCAGGGTCAACGAGACCACGGCAGACAGCACGATCGTGATGGCGAGCGTCATCGCGAACTCGCTGAACAGCCGGCCGATCACGCCGCCCATGAACAGCAGTGGGATAAGTACGGCGATCAGCGATATGGTGAGCGACAGGATGGTGAAGCCGATCTGGCCGGCGCCCTTCAGCGCTGCGTCGAGCGCGTTCATCCCCTCCTCGAGGTAACGCACGATGTTCTCGATCATGACGATCGAATCGTCGACCACGAAGCCGGTGGCGATGATCAGCGCCATCAACGACAGGTTGTCGATCGAGTAGCCGAGCTTGTACATCAGCGCGAAGGTGCCGATCAGCGACACCGGCACCGAGATGCTGGGGATGATCGTCGCCGGCAGGTTGCGCAGGAAGACGAAGATCACCAGCACGACCAGGACGATCGCCAGGATCAGCTCGAAGACGGCGTCCCCCACCGAGGCCCGGATCACGGTGGTGCTGTCGGCAACGATGTCGACATGCATCGACGGCGGCAGGCTCGCCAGCAGCTGTGGCAGCTGGCTCTCGATCTGGTTGACGGTCTTGATGACGTTGGCGCCGGGCTGGCGCTGCACGTTCAGGATGATCGCGGCGGTCTTGTCGTGCCAGGCACCCTGCTCGACGTTCTGCGCCGCCTGGGTGACGGTCGCGACGTCGCGCAGGAAGACCGGCTGGCCATTCTGGTACGAAACGACGGTGTCGAGATAGTCCTGCGGGTCGGAGATCTGGTCGTTGTCGTTGATCGTGTAGTCGAGCTCGGGGCCGTCGAAATTGCCCTTGGGCTGACTGAGCGTGATGCTGCTCATCAGCGTGCGGATGTCGTCCATGTTCAGCCCATAGGCCGCGAGCTTCTGCGGATCGGCCTCGACGCGGATTGCCGGCACGTTGCCGCCCGACGGCGTCACCAGGCCGACGCCTGGCACCTCGGAGATCTTGGAGGCGAGCCGGTTGTTGGCGAGGTCCTGAAGCTGGGGAAGCGACATCGCAGTGGAAGTGACGGCGAGCGTCAGGATCGGCTGGTCGGCCGGATTGACCTTGGCGTAGGTCGGCGGCGCCGGCAGGCCGCTCGGCAGCAGGCTGTTGGCTGCATTGATCGCCTCCTGCACGTCCTGCTCGGCGACGTCGAGGTTCATCGACAGGTCGAACTGCAGGGTGATGATCGAGGCGGTCGACGAGCTCGACGAGGTCATCTGCTGCAGGCCTGGGATCTGGCCGAGCTGGACTTCGAGCGGCGCCGTCACCGTGGTCGACATCACCTGCGGGCTGGCGCCGGGATAGAAGGTCTGGACCTGGATGGTTGGGTAGTCGACGTCGGGCAGGGACGAGACCGGCAGGAAGCCGACCGAGACCAGGCCGATCAGCACCATCGCGACCATCAGCAGCGATGTCGCCACCGGCCGGACGATGAAGAGGCGCGAGACGTTCACCGTTATCCCGCTATTTCTTGCGGTGCGATGGCGGTGGCGCGGAGGTCGCCGGGGTCTGCGGCGCCGTAGTTGGCTGCGCCGGGGCGACCTTGATCTTGGCACCGTCGCTCAGGCGGTCTGTGCCGTCGACCACGACCGTGTCGCCGGCCTTGAGACCGTCGGTGATCACCGTGTTCTGCCCGTCGCTCTGCCCCGGCGTCACCTTGTGCACCGACACCAAATTCTTGTCGGCGCTGACGAGGTAGACGTAGTTGCCGGGCGCGCCGCTCAGCACCGAGGCCGTCGGCACCAGCACCGCCTGGTGCAGCGTGTCGACCAGCAGCCTCACGTTTACGAACTCGTTGGGGAACAGCGCCTCGTCGTCATTGGCAAAGCGGGCGCGCAGCATGACGGTTCCGGTGCTGACCGCGATCTGGTTGTTGATCGCGTAGAGCGTGCCGTCGGCAATCTTGCGGCTGTTGTCGCTCGAGTAGGCCGTGACCTCGAGCTTCACGCCCGGCGTGCGATAGCGCGAGGCGACCTTCTCGAGGTCGTTCTGGGCGATCGTGAACTGCACCGTCGTCGGCTTGATTGTGGTGATGACGGCGACGCCGGTGCTCGATGAGCCGGTGATGTAGTTGCCCGGATCGACCAGGCGCAGACCGGCGCGGCCGGCGATCGGCGCGGTGATGCGGCAATAGGAGAGGTTGAGCTTCGCCGTCTCGACCGCTGCCTCGTCGAGCTTCACGGTGCCTTCGTCCTGATGGACGACGTAGATCTGGTCCTCCTCCTGCTGGCGCGCGATCGAGTCCTGGCTCACCAGCTTCTGGTAGCGGGCAAGGTCCATCTTCGCTTCCTCGAGGATGCCCTTGTCGCGCTCCAGCGTGCCGGTCGCCTGGTCGAGCGCGGCCTGGTACGGCCGCGGGTCGATCTGGGCCAGCAGGTCGCCCTTCTGCACGTCCTGCCCTTCCTCGAACGGCACCTCGGTCAAATAGCCGCTGACCGCCTGGTTGGGCATCACCGTGACGGTCGCGGTCGGCACGACGGTGCCGAGCTCGTTCAGGACGACCGGCATGTCGCCCTGGCTAGCGGGCGCGACCTTGACGATTTGTGCCGTCGCCGTGCGCGTGGCCGGCTTGCGCTGCAGCACGTGCCACAGCACGAATCCGGCGATGACGGCCCCGACCAGCAGCACGATCCAGAGCGTGAAGCGGCGGCGCGGCCGGCTGGCCGTCGTCGTTTTTTCCTCGATCATGAGCTGATTCATATCGTCTGCGCCTCAAGTCTTGTCCTCGGCAGGGGAACGGCGAGACGGCAGAAGCGTACGGACATGGAGCGGCAGTTCCCTCAACGCGAAGAGCCTCCCGCAGGAGGCACAGCACTCGCTTCCCGGAACTACGTCACCGATATCCATTGCGTGCCCACGGTCACCGAATTTTGTTCAGTCCGCTTCTCCTTTGCGGCGATCGTGAGGCATCACCTGTGCCGCAATCCGCGCAGGTCGGCGCAACCCGTTGCTTCCAGAGGGCGTTCGCAACTCTGTGTGGCGGGGCTCTCTATCTAACTAATAGTGCTGATCGCTGTCCTGGGTGGTTGCACGAGCGACCAGGTCCCGGATGCCTCGCGCGCACCCGCCGAGCAGCAGCTCGCCGTGACCAAGGCCGTCGATCATGCGGTCGACAATCTCAAACCCGAGATCGCGCCCCACACCAGGGTCTTCGTCGACAGCAGCTATGTCGACACGGAAGACAAAGGAATCGTTCTTCCAAAGTACACAATCGGTGCCGTGCGCGATCTGCTGCTGTGGGTGGGCGCGAACCTTGTGCCCGAACGCAAGGACGCCGATCTCGTCGCGGAGCTTCGTACCGGTGCGCAGGCTGTCAATCGCAAGGACATGCTGGTCGGCGTTCCGTCCTTCTCCATTCCCGTTCCGATGGCCGGCCCCCGTCGACGCCAGAAATAGCGCTGTTCAAGCGCGATACCCGGAAGGGCATCAGCAAGATCGCCTTGACCTTGTTGAACGCGAAGACCGGCGCGCTGGTCGATTCCACGGGCGCGCGCTACGGCGACAGCCGCCTGGTTCGTTATCAGGCGCTGCTGGTCTTCAACTGGACGCGCCAGGATGTCGAGCCCGAGCGCATTCCTCAGCCCTCGGGCGACGTCGAATCAGCGCGAAGCGAACCATAGCTGCGGGTCGGCCGCGCGCACCCGCGCCTCCGGCAGGCCGAGCTCGCGACGGACGATGTTGGTGCCCTCGACCAGCGCCACGCACTTGTAGAAGGCGATGCGCCGCGACAGGCCCTCGCGGCCGAAGCCGCAGTCGGTGCTGATGATCAGCTGCTCCTTGGGGATGAACTCCAGCGCCCGGCGGATCAGGTTGGCGACGTGCTCGGCCGGCTCGACGACGGTGTTGCAGTGGTTGACCACGCCGATCGCGATCTTCTTGTCGGTCTTGATATTCTTGAACAAGGGCAGGTCGTGGCCGTCGGAGCTCGCGCACTCGATGGTCAGCACATCGCAGTTGAGCTGGAGCAGGTGAGGCAGCGCGCGCTCGTAGCTCGGCACCTTCCAGTGGACGCGCTGCTGGTTCGGGTTGCCCCAACAGGTGTGCACCCAGATCTCGGCCTTGACGCCGTCGAGCTGGCGGTTGAACGCCATGGTCTGGAACTCGAGGTCGGCGTCGGTCGTGCCTTCCATCAGGGCGCGGCTGTGGTGCGGCGGCTCCTCGACCTGGATCAATGGGCAGCCGGCGTCGGCGACCTCGCGGAACTCTGCGTTCATGATGTCGCAAAGGTCGAGGATCATCGCCTTGTCGTCGACGTAGTGCTCGTTCCACAGCATCGAGGCGAGCGCCGGCGCGCAGATCGCGCCGAACTTCACCGGGCGGTCCGACATGCGCTGCGCCACCTTCCACAGCTCGGCGTATTCCAGCGGCCCGCGCGTCAGGCGGTGGCGCACCACGCCGGGCTGGTAGGCCTCCTGAACCTCCCACAGGATCTTGCCGGGGCGCAGGCCGTGGCGGCTCATCCAGCCGCGCGAGGTGTCGCGATGGCCTTCGACGCCGCCCAGCCGCTCGATCGGATAGAAGAACCACGACTTGCCGCCAACCGTGAGGTCGAAGCGGCTGTCGCCGTCGGTGACGATGTCGAGGCCCGCGGCCGACTGCTCGGCGACGATGCTGGCCACGGCGTCGAGATACTGCTCGCGGAACAGCGAATCGCCCATCGCCGTCTTGAACGAGCGGCCCTCCAGGCTG
>DASXQC010000864.1:0-3031 GCA_036493235.1 Reyranella sp. | reverse complement strand
GAGGGCTGGGTGATCAATGGCCAGAAGGTCTGGACCTCGGGCGCGCATTACTCCGACTACGGCATCATCATCACCCGCACCGACCCGAGCGTGCCGAAGCACCAGGGCCTGACGATGTTCTTCCTGTCGATGAAGACGCCGGGCGTCGAGGTGCGGCCGATCAAGCAGATGTCGGGCGGCGCCAACTTCAACGAGGTGTTCTTCACCGACGTGCGCATCCCCGACGGCCAGCGGCTGGGCAAGGTGGGCGAGGGCTGGAAGGCGGCGCTCACCACGTTGATGAACGAGCGGCTCGCCGTTGGCCTGCCGTCGGGAGGCCTCGACGTCGACGAGCTGATGGAGTTGGCGCGCGACACCGACCTCGACGACGGGCCGGCGATTCGCAACCAGCAGGTCCGCAGCAAGATCGCCGACTGGTACGTCCAGCAGCAGGGCCTGAAGCTGACGCGCTATCGCACGCTGACCGCGCTGTCGAAGGGCCAGACGCCGGGGCCTGAGTCGTCGATCATCAAGATCGTCGCCGCGCCCAAGATGCAGGACATGGGCGCCTTCGCCATGGAGCTGATGGGCCCGGCCGGCATCATGAAGGAAGACGTGCCGCAGGCGGCCGGCTTCCAGGCGCAATGGATCGGCGGCGCCGGCTTCCGCATCGCCGGCGGCACCGACGAGATCCTGCGCAACATCGTGGCCGAACGCGTGCTCGGCATGCCGGCGGATGTGCGGGTGGACAAGGACATTCCCTTCAATCAACTCGGTAAGAAGTAGTCTGGCCGGACCGCGGGCGTCCCGCCCGCTCATGATTCTGAGGCGGGCGGGCCGCCCGCGGTCCGGCAAGAGGGAGGAAACGACCATGAATCGTCTCGACGGAAAAGTAGCTTTCCTCAGCGGCGCTGCGCGTGGCATCGGTGGAGCGACGGCGAAGCTGATGACCGAGGCCGGTGCCAAGGTGGTGATCGGCGACGTGCTCGACGAGGTCGGCGCCAAGCACGCCAAGGCGATTGGCGCGACCTACCTCCATCTCGATGTCACACAGGAGGCGAGCTGGGCCGCCGCGATGGACGCCACGATCAAGGCGCACGGCAAGCTCGATGTTCTCGTGAACAATGCCGGCATCTTCAACGGCAAGGGCGTCGAGGACGCCTCGCTCGACGACTGGAACAAGCTGGTCGCGGTCAACCTCACCGGCGTGGTGTTGGGCACACGGGCGGCGTTGCCGCATCTCAAGAAGAGCAAGGGCAACATCGTCAACCTGGCCTCGATCGCAGGGCTGGTCGGCTCGCAGCTCGATCCGCTCTATTCGCTGACCAAGGGCGGCGTCACGCTGTTCACCAAGTCGACGGCGCTTGAGTTCGGCCGCAAGGGCTACGGCATCCGCGTGAACTCGATCCATCCCGGCCTGATCGAGACCGACATGGGCGAGAAGACCTTCGCGATGCGCGCCCAGCAGGTCGGCACCAACGACACCGAGGTTGCGCGCAAGGCCACGCTGGCCCTGCATCCGATCGGCCGGCTGGGCATGGCCGAAGACATCGCCAAGGGCATCGTGTTCCTGGCGTCCGACGACGCGAGCTTCATGACCGGCGCGGGGCTGGTGGTCGACGGCGGCTGGACGGCACATTGATCAATCTTCCTCCCCGCGCTGCGCGCGGGGAGGAAAGGAAAAGGAGAAAACCATGCGTTTCGGACTCCTCTACGAACACCAGCTGCCGCGGCCGTGGGACGGCGACACCGAGCATCGGCTGTTCAAGGATGCGTTGGCCCAGGTCGAATTGGCCGACCGCCTCGGCATCGACCATATCTGGGAAGTCGAGCATCACTTCCTCGAGGAGTACGCACATTCCTCGGCGCCCGAGGTCTTCCTCGCCGCCTGCGCCGCGCGCACCAAGAACATCCGCATCGGCCACGGCGTCGTGCTGGCGCCGCCGGGCTACAACCATCCGGCGCGCGTCGCCGAGCGCATCGCCACGCTCGACCTGATTGCCGACGGCCGCGTCGACTGGGGCACCGGCGAATCGGCGTCTCGCGTCGAGCTCGAAGGATTCGGCATCGATCCCGAGCAGAAGAAGGCCATGTGGGCGGAGGCGGTGGAGCAGACCGCCAACATGATGGCGATGAGCCCCTATCCCGGTTTTCAGGGCAAGTACTTCTCGATGCCGGTGCGCAACGTCGTGCCCAAGCCGCTGCAGAAGCCGCATCCGCCGATCTGGGTCGCCTGCTCAAAGCGCGAGACCATCCATGCAGCGGCGCGCGCCGGCATTGGCGCCCTGACCTTCGCCTTCGTCGATCCGGCCGAAGCGGGCAAATGGGCCGGCGAATATTACGAGATCATCAAGAGCGATCAGTGCGTGCCGATCGGCCACTCGGTCAATGCCAACATCGCTATGGTGACGGGCTTCTCGGTGCATGAGGATGCCGCCGAGGCGCGCCGCCGCGGTTCCGAGGGCTTCCAGTTCTTCGGCTATTCGCTGGGGCACTTCTATGTCTATGGCCACCATGAGCCGGGCATCACCGATGTCTGGCAACGTTTCGAGGCGGCCCGGGATAAACTGCCGCCGGCCGGTCGCGGCAGCGGCATCGGCACGCCGTCGGAACTGATCCAGCATCTGCGCCAGTATCAGGATGCCGGCGTCGACCAGGTCGTGTTCATCCAGCAGGGCGGCCGCAACAAGCACGAGCATATCTGCCAGGCGCTGGAACTGTTCGCCGCCAAGGTCATGCCGGAATTGAAGGCCGATCAGGCCGAGCGCGACGCCCGCAAGCATTCGGAGCTGGCGCCCTTCATCGAAGCGGCGCTGAAGCGCAAGAAGCGCATGGCGCCGATCGTGCCGTCGGCAATCCCGACCGTTTCGGCTTATGGCCGCAACGTCGTTCAGGCCAACCAGCCGACCGAGGGACCGACGCACCATATCGCTGCCGACATCACGGTGATGATGAACGATCCGGCGGACAAGAAGAAGAAACAGCAGGCCGCCGAATGACGGCCCTTGGCCGTCATCCCGAGCATTTGCGAGGGATCTGACGACGCTGAAAG
>DASXQC010000863.1:0-4672 GCA_036493235.1 Reyranella sp. | reverse complement strand
ATCAGCTTGCCCTTGGCGTCGATGCGCAGTTGGTTGGCCGTGCCGCCGCTGGAGTTGACCACATCGGTCATGCCCTGACGCACGATGTTCACGAACAGCGGATTGAGGCGCAGCGACGGTGCGGTCGGCTTCTCGCGCGGCACCGGCGGCGCCAGCTCCTCGCGCGGCGTCGCCTTGGCCAGCAGCATGTTGGGCTGCACCTCATAGCCGCCGTTGGCGACGCGCGCCGTCATGATGGCGAGCTGCAGGGGTGTCGCCGTCATGTAGCCCTGGCCGATGCCGAGATTGAAGCTGTCGCCCTGCTGCCAGGGGACGTTGTACTTGTCCTGCTTCCAGGCGCGCGACGGCTGGTTGCCGGGCGATTCGCCCGGCAGGCCGAGTTCGCTCACCTTGCCGAAGCCCAGCTTGGCGGCGACCTCGTCGATCCTGTCGGGGCCCGTCCGTCGCGCGGCCTCGTAGAAGAAGCAGTCGCACGAGGCAGTGATGGCACCTTGCACGTTCAGGCCGCCATGGCCGCCCGCGTACCAGCAATGGAACTTGATGTCGCCCAAGGTCAGGTAGCCTGGACAGGACAGGATGGTGCCGGGATCGATCGCCCTGGATTCGAGTGCCGCCAGCGCAGTGCAGATCTTGTAGGTCGAGCCCGGCGGATAGACGCCTTGAATCGCCTTGTTGTTGAGCGGCCGCTCGGGATTGTCGAGTAGGTCGCGCCATTCGGTCTGGGTGATGCCGCGGGCGAACATGTTGGGATCGAAGCCCGGCGTCGAGGCCATGACGATGACGTCGCCTGTAACCACGTCCATCACCACCACCGAGCCGCTGTGATGCTCGGCCAGCCGGTCGGCCGCGAGGCGCTGCAGGTCGAGATCGATGGTGAGCAGCGCGTTGACGCCGGGCTGACCCTCGGTACGGTCGAGCTCGCGCACCACGCGGCCGACCGCGTTGACCTCGACCTGGACTGCGCCGGCGCGGCCGCGCAGGTCGTCCTCCAGCGCGCGCTCCATGCCCTTCTTTCCGAAGCGCATGGTGGGCAGCGACAGCAGCGGATCGTCGCGGCCGTTCAGGTCCTCTTCCGAGACGCGTCCGGTGTAGCCGATGATATGGCTCATCAGCGCGCCCTCGGGATAGTCGCGCGTCTGGCCGAGATCGATGAACACGCCGGGCAGGTCGGGCGCGTTGAATTCCAGCCGCGCCACCTCCTCCCAGCCGAGATTCTCGCGCACCACCACCGGCTGGGCGTTGCGGCTGCGGCGTAGCTCGCGCAGCAGCCGCTGCTTGTCGGCGTCGCCGAGATTGAGGATCTGATCGAGCCGGTCGACCAGGATCTCGGCACCGCGGCCGCGGTCGGAGGTCGCCATGGCGCGGAAGTTGTTGCGGTTGATCGCCAGCGGCTGGCCGGTGCGGTCGAAGATCAGGCCGCGCGGCGGCGGCAGCAAGCGCATGCTGACCCGGTTCTCCTCGGCCAGCGTGGCGAAGCGGTTGGTCTCCAGCACTTGCAGCTGGTAGAGCCGGCCGACCAGCGCCGACATCAGCGCCGCCTGCGCACCGCCCAGCACCAGCGCGCGGCGCGTGAACAAGCTCGAGCGCTCGTTGTCGCCCTTGCGGTAGCGCATCATGGCGTCGTCTCGCCGGGCGTCGCGGTGCCGCGCGAGGCCTCGGGCACGTTGAGCGGATCGCGCGGCCGCACCCGCGCCAGCAATGGCGCGATCAGCGGATAGGCGACCACCACCACGACATACTGCGCCAGCGCCGGCCCGGCATCGATGTCGGTCCAGGTCCAGATCGTGGTGAAGAACCACACCAGGAAGACGTAACCGAAGCAGAGCAGGCAGAATCCCAGCCACTGGAAGATGAATGGCACGCCGACGAGGTAGCGGCGGTTGGCGACCACCGCGGCGCGGATCAGCACGAAGCCCAGCGCGCTCACGCCGACCGGCGCGCCCGGACCGCCCAGCAGCAGGTCGAGCAGCACGCCCATCGCCAGCAGCAACGGCCCTGGCAGCCGCTCCGGCGTCGCCAGGCTGAACTGGAAGACGGCGAGCGCGGGCAACAACGGCAGCGAATCGGCGATGTAGGGCACGCGCAGCGGTGCCAGCGTCATCAACACAAAGAACAGCAGGATGGTGCCCGGCAACAGCAGCCGGCCCCAGCGATCGAGCATGGCGAGAACGCCGTCGGCGCGCATGTCAGCGCCCTTTCGAAGCGGTAGCCGGTGTCGAGGGGCCGGTCACCAAGCCGGTCACGCCGTAGTCGACGACGCGCACGAACTCCAGGCGCGAGAAATCGGCGAACGGGCGGACCTTCACGCTGCCGCTCTCGGTCTGCACGACCTCGCCCACGGGAATGCCGACCGGGAAGCTGCCGCCATGGCCCGACGTCACGATGCGATCGCCGCGCTGCACGCCCTGCAGGGTCTGCGCCAGCGTGAGCCGCATCAGCGCGGAGTTGTCGCCGGCCAGGATCGCGCGCTCGCGCGTGCGCTCGACCTGCACCGGCAGGCGCGAGTTCACGTCGGTGACGAACAGCACGCGCGCGCTGTTGTCGCCCACCTCCGCGACGCGGCCGGCGAGGCCTTCACCGGTCACCACCGCCTGACCGGGTTCGACGCCGGCCTTGCGGCCGACATTGAGCAGCGCGCCGCGCACATAGGCACTCACGCTGTCGCCGACGATCCGCGCGGTGATGAACGACGCCTCCGGTCCCTCCCGGAAGTTGGCGAGGTCGCGCAGACGCGTGTTCTCGTTCTCGAGCCGGCGCGCCGCCGTCTGCCAGGCCAGCAGCCGGGTGTTCTCCTCGCGCAGCCGCGCATTCTCCTCGCGCAGGGTGGCGAATTCCTTGAGATCGGCGATGGTGCGGTTGGCGACGGCGACGGGCCGGGCGATGGCCTCGAGCGCCGGGCTTGCGAGGTCGAGCGCCAGCACGCGGGCGTTCTCGACCAGCACGGTGTCGGCCTTGCCGATTAGCATGGCAGCGAAGGCGGCGACCACCAGGACGACGAGGGCGAATCGCTGCAAGACCAGACGCACCTGGCCGGCAACCTCCTCGAAATCATCCCGGATCGCCATGTCCGGCCTATCCTACCCCAAGCGGGCGGTAGATGGCGGTTTTAGTACATGGAGGACAGAACGCCGCGCAGCCGGTCGATGTTCTCGACGGCATGGCCAGTGCCCAGGGCGACGCACAGCAGCGGGTCCTCGGCGACCGAGACCGGCAGCCCGGTCGCCTGACGCAGGACGGTGTCCATATTGGTCATCATGGCGCCGCCGCCGGTCAGGACGATGCCCTTGTCGACGATGTCGGCGGCGAGCTCTGGGGCGGTGTTTTCCAGCGCCACCTTGACCGCCTCGACGATTTGCGAAACCGGTTCCTGCAGGCTCTCGGCGATCTGGCGTTCGGTAATGACCAACTCTTTTGGCACGCCGTTCATCAGGTCACGGCCCTTGATCTCCATGGTGCGGCCCTCGCCGTCGTCCGGCGGGCAGGCCGAGGCAATGGTCTTCTTGATCCGTTCCGCCGAGCTCTCGCCGACCAGCAGGTTATGGTTGCGGCGGATGTAGCCGATGATGGCCTCGTCCATCTTGTCACCGCCGACGCGCACCGAACGCGGATAGACGATGCCGCCGAGCGACAGGATCGCCACCTCGGTGGTGCCGCCGCCGATATCGACCACCATCGAGCCGGTCGGCTCGGTGACCGGCAGGCCGGCGCCGATTGCTGCCGCCATCGGCTCCTCGATCAGCCACACCTTGCGGGCGCCGGCGCTCTCGGCCGATTCCTGGATGGCGCGGCGCTCGACCGCGGTCGAGCCCGAGGGCACGCAGACCACGATCTGCGGATGGGCGAACGAGCGGCGGTTGTGAACCTTGGAGATGAAGTGCTTGATCATCGCCTCGGCGACTTCGAAGTCGGCGATGACGCCGTCGCGCAATGGGCGGATGGCCTGGATGTTGCCCGGTGTGCGGCCCAGCATCATCTTGGCTTCCTCGCCGACCGCGAGGACCTGACGCTTGCCGCTTTGGGTGGTGAGCGCCACCACCGACGGTTCGTTGAGAACGATGCCGCGGCCCTTCACATAGACCAGCGTGTTGGCGGTTCCGAGATCGATTCCCATGTCCGCCGAAAAGAGCCCGATCAAACGCGAGAGCATTCGCTTAAGTCTCTGTTATTTAGAGATAATTTCCGGTGCCACGCCCTGCCCGAGGTGCCCGTGTGAAGAGTGCGGGCCGGTTTATCCCGGCATGCCGGGAGCCGCAAGGCGATTCAGGGCGCAGGCACACGGCAATTAGGTCTTCGCACGCCACGGCGCCAAAAGCAGAGAGGCGGCAATCAATCCGCCATAGACAATGAGGCTCGCACCGATCGCGCCGAACACGCCTTCGAGCCCGAGCGACAGGTGCTCGATCGCAAACCAGCCGCCCCCCGCCGCAATCGCCAGGCGCGCCACGCTGGCCGCTACGGGCACGGCCATGCGTCCAGCGCCCTGGCTCGCGAAGTTCAGGGTGAGGCCCAGTCCGAACAGGCAGTAGAACGGTGCGACGCGAACGATACAGGCGATACTGGCGGCGATCACGTCGGGCTGCGTGGCGAACAGGCGCGACCAGGTCTCCGACATCAGCGCGATCGTCCAGCCGATCACGCCGATAAGCACGGAGGCCGTCATGCCGGCGACCCA
>DASXQC010000862.1:0-2389 GCA_036493235.1 Reyranella sp. | reverse complement strand
CACTGGAGTGGCGCGCTCCCAGCCATGAGTCATGAGGCGAGCCGGAGGCTCGCGGTCCGGAAGAGGATGAACCGGCTAAACGCGTTGCCATGTCGCGGGATCCAGGGCAGCGGTGCGCAAGGAGTCGGCCTCGGCGGCGCGGCGGCAGGTGGTGAGATGGTCAGCGGTGATGTCGGAGTCGAGTTCGCCCGTCGTGCAGGCGGGCTGGACGAACGGGCAGCGCGGGGCGAAGCGGCAGCCGGTCAGGCTCTCGCGCAGGTCGGGCGGGCTGCCGTGGATCGGCACCAGCTCCATCGCGTCCGACAGCAGGTCGGGGAAGGCGTTGCGCAGGCCCATCGTGTAGGGATGACGCGGCCGGGCCAGCACCTCGCGCACCGGGCCGCTCTCGACCACCTGGCCGGCATACATCACCACGACCTCGTCGCAGAGATAGGCGACGACCGAGATGTCGTGCGTCACCATCACCATGGAGAGCTTCAGGCGCTGCTGCAGGGTGCGCAGCGTGTCGAGGATCTGGCGCTGGACGATCACGTCGAGCGCGGTAACCGGCTCGTCGGCCAGCAGCAAGCTGGGCTCGAGCGCCAGTGCCATGGCGATCGCCGCGCGCTGGCGCATGCCGCCGGAGAACTGGTGCGGGTAGTCGCGCAGCCGCCGGTCGCTCAGGCCGACCAGCTCGAACAGCTCGGCCGCGCGCGCCTTCGCGGCGCGACGTGAGGCGCCGCCGCGCTTCACCAGCACCTCCACGATCTGCGCGCCGACGGTGTAGACCGGGTCGAGCGAGCTCATGGCGCTTTGCGGCACGTAGGCGATCTCGCGCCATAGCAATGGCCGTGTGGTCTTCTCGTCGATCGCCTTGTTCTTGAAGCGCACCTTGCCGCCGGCGCGTCTTCCGTTCTCCGCCAGCACGCCCATGATGGCGCGCACCGCCGTGGTCTTGCCGCAGCCCGATTCGCCGACCAGGCCGACGATCCGGCCCTCCGGCACGTCGAAAGTCGCGCCGTCGACCGCCCGCACCGTGCCGTCGCGCGTGGCGTAGTGGATCTTCAGGTCCTCGATCGAGAGCACGGGCGCGGGCGTCATCGCCGCAGCCTCGGCATGAAGACCTCCTCGTAGCCGCGGCTGATGAAGAAGCCGGCGACGACGATCAGGATGATGCAGACGCCGGGCGGCACGAACCACGCATACTGGCCGCGCGAGAGGGCCTGCGAGGCGAAGGCGTCCTGCAGCATCATGCCCCACGAGATGTTGTCGGGATCGCCGAAGCCCAGGAAGCTGACGCTCGCTTCGGTAATGATCGCCCAGCCGATGGCGATTGCGGCATAGACGAAGCTAAGGGGCAGGATGTTGGGCGCGATATGCACGAACAGGATGCGGATCTGGCTGGCGCCGGTGACGCGCGCCGCCTCGACATAGGCACGCTCGCGCAAGGACAGTACCTGGGCGCGGATCACGCGCGCCGAGTTGGGCCACAAGAGCAGGACCACCGCGAGCACGATGTTGGAGGTGCTGGGGCCGAGGAAGCCGATCATCACGATCACGAAGGGCAGGAACGGCAGGCTGAGCGCCATGTCGGCGATGCGCATCAGCAGCGCGTCGATCCAGCCGCCGAAATAGCCCGCGACCAGCCCGACCACCGTCCCGACCAGGGCAACGATCAGCGCCGCGGTGAGGCCGACGGTGAGCGCGCTCTCGGTGCCGTGCACGAGCTGGGCGTAGATATCGCGGCCGAGATTGGTGGTGCCGAGCGGGTACTCGGCACTGGGCGGCATGTTGGCGGCGACCTTGCCAGTCGAGAGGAAGAGAATCTCGGTCGGGTCGGTGGTCGCGAGCTGGTCGGCGAAGATGGCGACCAGCAGGAACGCCACGTAGATCACGATGCCGGCGAAGGCGAACGGGTCGCGCAACGGCATGGTGAGCAGCCGCCGTACGCCTGGCGGCAGCTTCCAGCGGTCCCGCGCCGGGAGCTGCGCGGAGATTACTCCGCGCTCCTCAGCCCGTTCGGCCATGGCTCACCCGAGGATCGAGAGTCATGTAAAGAAGGTCGGCGACGAAGTTCATGATCGCCAGCACCGCGGCGATCATGAGGAACGCGCCCTGGGCCAGCGGGTAGTCGTGCACCGACACCGCCTGCACCAGCATGCGGCCGATGCCGGGCCACGAGAACACCGTCTCGATCACCACGTTGCCGCCCATGCTGAGCCCGACGCCGAGCGCGAAGGCGGTCACGACCGGCAGCAGCGCGTTGCGCGCGGCGTGGCCGATGACGATGCGCCATTCGGACAAGCCTTTCATGCGCGCCATGGTGACGAACTCCTCGTGCATCACCTCGAGCATGTTGGAGCGCATCAGCAGCAATGGCAGGCCCTGCAGGTAGAGGGCGAGCGTGATG
>DASXQC010000861.1:0-2619 GCA_036493235.1 Reyranella sp. | reverse complement strand
GCGGGCCGCGCCATACGTCACCCCGTTCGTGTCCTCACCCGCGCCGCTTTTCCAGAACGCGCCCTGCTGCATCATCATCGCGGTGAAGCCACGAGAAGCGCCGAACGCGGTCTCCTGCGTGGCGCTGGTGCCCTCGCCGGAGAGCGCATCGAAGGCGGCGGGAAGCTGGGCGTTGGAAAGGTTCAACAACCCGGCGAGCGTGTTGCCGCCATTGTTCAGCGCATTGTCGAGCGCACTCGCGACCACAGTCTGGTTGCGCGTCAGCCCGGTCAGGCCCCCGAGCAAGGAGAAGCCGGAGGTCAGGTTCAGGATCACGTCCGTGTTGGTGTAGCTCAGCTTGGCTGTGATCGCTGAATTGTTGGTCTGGAAGTCCGCAAACGTCGTCCCGTTCAATCCGCCCTGTGCCGACAAGACCGTGAAGTGGTTGTTGAAGATGCCGCCCGCAAACACCGCCCGCGCCGTCGCACCGGTTAGCGTTGCCGTGCCGGTCACGTTGGTGCGGCCTGAGGAGAAGCCCGATACGCCGAAGAGATAAGTCGATCCCGTCGTGAAAGCGAGATCGCCATTGACGGTCAGCGTGCCGATCCCATTGTGGCCGGGCGACAAGGTGCCGCCCTGAATTAGCGTCTTCCCGACCGATCCGTTACCGGCCAGTGTACCGGACCCGGTGACGAACACGGCGGAGGCGAGCGATCCATCGACGACCAAAGTGCCGTCGACGCCGGTGGCGCCAGTGTAGATGTTTTTACCCTTCATGATCAGCTCGCCGCCACCCCTCACGCTCACCTCCCCGGCACCGCTGATGCTGCCGGCATAGGTGCCGGTGCCGACGGCGCTCTGATCGAAGATCAGCTCAGCACCGTCGGCGATCGTGTGGCTGCCCTGCAGGCTATTGGTATCGCCGACCAGAAATCCCTGGCTGATGTTCCAGTTCTGCGCGCCGGTCCCGGTGAGCGTCCAGGTCGAGGCGCCGATCTTGTTGAAGGTCGAGAAGCCCTGATATTGCTGATTGGCGCCGATATCGCTGACGTTGAAGGAGCGGTTACCGGTGCCGCCGAGTTGGAGGATGTCGGAGCCGGCGCCGAGCACCTTTCCGTTGATCACAGAGGTGGTGTCGAGAGTCAGAGTATTGCCAACTGAGTTGCTGTTGAAGAAGATGGCGAAGTTGCTGCTGGTGATGGTGCCGGAATTGAAGATAGTGGATGGGCCGGTGTCGCCGTTAACACCGGTGAAAATGCCGCCATCGCCGCCGGAAATATTTCCTGAGTTGTTTATAGTGTTGCTACCGCCCAGGTCAAAACCAAGGCCATCTCCGGTCACAGATGCACCGGACTGCACATTGATTTTGAGGCCGTGTTCCCCGCCAGTCCCGTAGCCCTCGACCCGATTTTGGTTGGTCGTGACGCCGCTACAAACTACGGTCGCATCGTTGACCGGCGCAGTCGGATTGCATATCGCCTCCGCCTCCGACACCTGCATCAGCATCGCGCATCCGACACCGAGCGCGACAACCGAACTGCCGCCGAGCCATTTCTTCCGCGCCACGCATGTCTCCAACGACTGCGCGAATCCGCATGTCGCGAAGCGCGCTTCGAGGAGGACGCTAGGGTGCATGCGCACTTACGTCTTTAGTTGCCGCCGAAGCCGCTTTAACACCAGCCGAACGGAATGCGCGCTTTCCGCGCGCTGCTGCATTTGCGCAACAGGTTTGGCGGGCTTCGCGTGATGGCGGGAGAAGGTGGCGCGGACGGAAGTCCGCGACGGATGAGGGGTCTCTAGCCGCGGCACGAGATGAGGGATGTTTATCCGCGGAGAGCCCCCTCACCCGGATCGCATCTTTCGATGCGATCCGACCTGTCCCACAAGGGGAGAGGTGAACCGTTGATGCGGCAACTCAACCTAATTTGCTCGACCTTGAGCTATGAGCCCCCGCTCACCAGTTAACCTTGAACCCGCCCTTGCCGGCCAGGGTGCGGCTGCGGTCGGAAAATTCGCCGTCGAAGCTGCCGTAGAGCGAGGTGTTGTGCGTGAGCGCGAGCTGGGTGCCGAGATCGATGCGCGCGGCGTCGCTCGCGGCGCGCGGGCCGTCGACCGTGAAGCCGAAGCCCGGCAAGGTGAGGAAGGACGCGGTGACGTCGCGCGTCGGCTCGAACTCGTGCACCCAGGAGACGCGCGCATAGGGCGACCAGATCACGCCGTTGCCGTCGGTGAAGCGGGTATCGACCTGCGCGCCGAGGAAGGTCGGCAGCGAGGACGCGCGATGGGAGGCAAAGGCGAGCGCGTTCACGCCGGCCGTAGCGCCCGCCATCGAGGTCTCGTTGTAGCCGCGCTGCCACAGCGAGGCGGGCTCGACCGCCGCGAACGGCGTGATCGCAATGCCGCCGAGAGCGCGTGTCCAGCCGAGCTCGAACCGTCCGCTCAAAAGCTCGCTGCCGAAGTGGCCAGTCGCGCTCTCCGTCGGACCGACGCCCACAATGCTGCGGCTGGTCTTGTTGTCAAAGCCGGCAAAGGCCAGCGCGCCGGCGGCGTACCAGGCGTTCCAGCGCGCCACGCCATAGGCGCCGGCATGGGCGCCCTCGAGGCTGCCTGAGGTGGACCGGCCCGGGACCGAGAAATCCG
>DASXQC010000860.1:0-2386 GCA_036493235.1 Reyranella sp. | reverse complement strand
CTGCTGCCGCCGGAGGAGGCCGAACAGCGGCTGAACAAGCGCTTCGCCGAATACAACGTATGGCGCAACATCGCCCCCGAGCCGATCGAATCGACGCCGCTCGGCTTCGTCGACGCCGAGAGCATCGCGCCGCGCGACCTCGCCCTCTGCAACCTGGTCTATTCCGACCGCGTCGGTGAGATCTACCAGGGCGTCTATAACGCCGATCACCAGTGGCACTACTTCCCGGCGATGACCCGGGACGAGGCGATCCTGATCAAGTGCTACGACTCAGAGAAGGACGGCCGCGCACGCTTCTCGCTGCACTCCGCCTTCAACGACCCGACCTCGCCTCCCAACGCCCGCCCGCGCCAGAGCGTCGAGGTCAGGACGCTCGCGTTCTTCGATTGAATTCTTTTCGCTGGGGGCGCGCCACGGAGTGCCGCGCCCCCCAGCAAAAGACGCTACGCAGCTGCCAACGCCTGCGTCAGGTCGGCAACCAGATCGTCGGGGTGCTCGATTCCAACCGACATTCGAATGGTCGTGTCGAGCACGCCGATCCGGGCGCGCACGGCGGCGGGAACGCCGGAATGCGTCATCGCGGCAGGATGACTGGCCAGTGATTCAGTGCCGCCGAGGCTGACCGCCAGCTTGAAGACCTGGAGGGCGTTCAGGAACGCGAACGCCTCCTTCTGCCCGCCCTTGATGTCGAACGAGAACGTCGAGCCGGCGCCGGTGCATTGCCGGGCATAGGTGTCGGCGGCCTTCGAGCCGGGCTCCAGGAACTCGAGATAGTGGACGCGGTCCACCTTGGGGTGGTCACGCAGGTATTCGGAGACCAGCCGGGCGTTGGAGTTGGCCCGCTCCATCCGGATCGCCAGCGTCTCGAGCGAGCGGCCCAGCATCCAGCAGGAATGGGGATCGAGCTGGCTGCCGAAGCTGCCGCGCAGCGCCTTGATCGGCGCCATGGTCGCCTTCGATCCAAGGGCGGCGCCGGCGATCAGGTCGGAGTGGCCACCGACATACTTGGTCAACGAATAGAGCGAGACATCGGCGCCGTGCGCCAGCGGATGCTGGAACACCGGGCCCAGCAGGGTGTTGTCGCAGGCGAGGACCGGGCGGAAGCCCTGGGCCGCGCCTATTTCGTCGGCGATCCGCCGCAGCAAGGCGATATCGACCAGCGTGTTGGTTGGGTTGGCGGGCGTCTCGATCAGGATCAGCGAGATCCGGCCCTTGCCACGTGCGACCTGCGCCGCCTCGCGGATGGCGGCCTCGTCGACACCATCGACGAAGCCGACCGCGCTGATGCCGAAATTCGCCATCGTGTTGGCGAGCAGCGTCTCGGTCCCGCCGTAGAGCGGCTGCGAGTGCAGCACGACGTCGCCCGGCCGGGCGATCGCAAGGATCGTTGTGGTGATCGCCGCCATGCCGGACGCGAACACGCCGCAGGTCTCGGCGCCCTCGTAGACCGCGAGCCGGTCCTCGACGATCTCGCTATTGGGATGGTTGAAGCGCGAGTAGACGAGGCCCGCGTTGCTGCCGGGCGGGGGCTGCTTGCGGCCCGACGTGTAGTCGAAGAAGTCGCGGCCTTCCTCGGCCGAACGGAAGACGAAGGTCGAGGTGAGGAAAACCGGTGGCTTCACCGCGCCCTCCGACAGGGCCGGATCGTAACCGTACCCCAGCATCAGCGTCTCGGGCCTGAGGACGTGATTGCCGATACGGGTCTTGGAGGGACGTGGCGCGGCCATGGCGGGTCTCCTGTCACTGGCCCCTGATCTCTGGAGCATGACAGGATAACGCTTACGAGGCCGCGATGGCCTCCAGATGTTCCACCAGCTCTTCGGGGTTGCTGTAGAACGGGCTGTGGCCGCATTCCATGGTGATCACCTTGCAGGGCAGGGTCTTCACCATCGCGCGCTGACGGGCGATGCGGACGGCATTGTCCTGGGTGCACTCGATGTACCAGCGCGGCACCGAACCGTAACGCTCTTCGGTGAGGGTGAGCGGTGTGGTCGAGATCGAGATCGGCTGTGGCCGCAGGCGCTCCATTGCGCGGTAGCGGTCCTCGTACGAGACGTCCTGGTAAAACAGCGCCGGCAGCTGAGCCCGGGCGAACGTGTAGGTGAGGCCGTCGGGGCTGACCTCGCGCGAGCGGCGGAACAGGATCTCGGGATCGCCCGCGGTCATCTCGCGGCTCGATTTGCCCGAGGGCGGCATCAGTCCGCAGACATAGACCAGCGCCTTGATCCGGCGCCGCCGCGCTTCGGCGGTCTGGCTGATGGTGACGCCGCCCAGCGCATGGCCGACCAGCACCACCGGCTCCTCGATCTTGTCGAGCAGGCGCGAGATCTTCTCGACATTGTCGGCGAGCGTGACGTTGGCCGGCGGCGTGTGGTCCTTGCCGAGG
>DASXQC010000859.1:0-8300 GCA_036493235.1 Reyranella sp. | reverse complement strand
GATCGCCAAGGGCATGGGCGGCGGCTTCCCGATCGGCGCCTTCATGGCGACCGAGAAGGCGGCGGTCGGCATGGTGCCGGGCACGCACGGCTCGACCTATGGCGGCAATCCGCTCGCCACGGGCGTCGCCAACGCGGTGCTCGACGAGCTGCTGAAGCCCGGCTTCATCGACTCGGTGCGCGAGAAGGGCGAGTACCTGAAAGGGCAGCTCGAAGGCCTCGTGAAGAAGCATCCGACGGTCTACGTCGAGCAGCGCGGCATGGGCTTCCTGCAGGGCCTGCAGTGCACCGCGAACGTGCCGGCCGGCGACATGGTCAACAAGCTCCAGTCTCTCGGCCTGCTGGTCCCGCCTGCGGGCGAGAACGTGGTCCGCGTCTTCCCGGCGCTGATCGCGGACAAGGCGGCGCTCGACGAGGGCATCGAGATTCTGAGCAATGCTGCGGAGGCTTTCGAGGCGGCGGCCAAGGCAGCCGAGTAGGCAGCCATGGCAACCCCGAAGCATTTCCTCGACCTCGACCAGGTCGATCCCAAGACGCTTCGCCAGATCCTCGATCACGGCAAGGCAATGAAAAAGGCGCGCGCCAACGGCGGACACGACAAGCCGTTGGGCGGCAAGACGCTCGCGATGATTTTCGAGAAACCATCGACCCGCACCCGCGTGTCGTTCGAAGTCGGCATGCGCGAGCTGGGCGGCCAGACGATCATGCTCGGCCGTACCGACACCCAGCTCGGCCGCGGCGAGACGATCGCCGACACCGCCAGGGTCCTCAGCCGTTATGTCGACATCATCATGATGCGCACGACGGTCGAGGAGAAACTGCTGGAGATGGCCAAGTACGCCACCGTCCCGGTGATCAACGGCCTGACCGACAAGACCCATCCCTGCCAGCTGATGGCGGACGTGATGACCTACGAGGAGCATCGCGGCCCGATCCGGGGCAAGGCGGTGGCCTGGTCGGGCGACGGCAACAACATGGCGACCTCGTGGATCCACGCGGCCGTGCAGTTCAACTTCGAATTGCGCATCGCCTGCCCCACCGAGCTCACGCCCCCCAAGGACGTGGTCGATTGGGCCGCGAAGTCGAAGGGCCAGATCACGATAGGCCACGATCCCGAGGCGCTGGTTAAGAATGCCGACTGCGTCGTCACCGACACCTGGGTGTCGATGGGCGACGAGGATCCGCAGAGCCCGAGCGCCGCGCGACGTCACAACCTGCTGCGCGGCTACCAGGTCGACAAGCGGCTGATGGAGGTAGCGAAGAAGGACGCCGTCTTCATGCACTGCCTGCCGGCCCATCGCGGCGAGGAAGTCACCGCCGAGGTAATCGACGGACCGCAGTCCGTCGTGTTCGACGAGGCCGAGAACCGCCTGCACGCGCAGAAGAGCATCCTCGCCTGGTGCCTGTCGTGAATTCCCCTCCCCCGTCATACGGGGGAGGGACAGGGTGGGGGAAAGCCCCAGCAATGATCTCTCCTTTTTCAATGTTCATCGCTTTGCTTACCCCCTCCCCGACCCTCCCCCGCAAGGCGGGAGAGGGAGGATTGAGGGCAGGGGCGTGACGGACGAGGCCCTCCCCTTCCAGCTCGATGCGCTGGGCGTTCGCGGCCGCCTGGTGCGGCTGGGACCTTCGCTCGACGCGATCATCGAGCGCCACGGCTATCCGCTGGCCGTGGCGCGGCCGCTCGCCGAAGCGATGGTGTTGTGCGCCACCCTGGCGACATCGCTCAAATACGACGGCATCTTTACCCTGCAGATCTCGGGCGACGGGCCGATCCGTCTGCTCGTCACCGACCTCACCACCGACGGTGCGATCCGCGGCTACGCCCAGTTCGACAGCTGGAAGCTGGCGGTGGCGCTGGGCGCCGGCAACAGCGAGGCGCCTGACGGTTATGTGCCGAAGCTGTTCGGCCGCGGACGACTGAGCTTCACCGTCGACCAGGGCCAGCATACCCAGCGCTACCAGGGCGTCGTGCCGCTCGAGGGTCCGACCCTGGCCGATTGCGCGCACACCTATTTTCGCCAGTCCGAGCAGCTGCCGACCGGGATCAAGATCTCGGCCCAACGAACGATCGCCGACGGCACGCCACATTGGCGGGCGGCGGCGCTGATGGTGCAGCAGATGCCGGAGCTCGAAGCCGGCCGCATCCATGTCGACCGCGAGCAGCGCGAGGATGACTGGCGGCGCGCCGTGATCCTGATGGCGTCGGCCACCGAGGCCGAGATGCTCGATGCCGATCTGCCGGGCGAGACCCTGCTCTTTCGCCTGTTTCATCAGGAGCAGCCGCGGCAGTTCGCAAGACGGCCGTTCGTGGCGCGCTGCCGTTGCAGCCGCGAGCGCATCGACGGCGTGCTGCGCTCGATCAAGCGCGATGAGCTCGACGACCTGCGCGATTCCAGCGGCAAGGTCTCGGTGAAGTGCGAGTTCTGCTCGACCGAATACGTCTACGACGATAGCGACCTCGATCGGATCTACGCTTCCGCTGCCTGAGTCTGCCCGCCACAATGGCGCGGCAGATGCCGGGGAGTATTGCGATGCGTAGGGTGGTGTTTCGGTTCCTTCTCGCCGTGGCCGTTTGCCTCGGCGCCGGCAGTTCATGGGCGCAGAGCCAGCTGCGCATCGGCATCGGCGACGATCCGGACGTGCTCGACCCGACATTGAGCCGCACCTATACCGGCCGCATCGTCTTCGCCTCCCTGTGCGACAAGCTGTTCGATCTCGACGAGAAGCTGAACATCGTCCCGCAGCTCGCGCTCAGCCACGAGACCTCGGCCGACGGCAAGACCGTCACCATCAAGCTGCGCCCGGGTGTGAAATTCCATGACGGCGAGCCGCTGACCGCCGAGGCCGCCAAGTACAGTCTCGATCGACACCTGACGATGAAGGGCTCCTACCGCAAGCCCGAGATCGGCACGATCGACAGCGTCGAGGTCACGGGTCCGCTGACCATCGCGCTGCACCTCAAGGCGCCGTTCTCGCCGCTGATCGCCCAGCTCACCGATCGTGCCGGCATGATGGTGTCGCCCAAGGCCGCCGAGGCGGCCGGCGACAAGTTCGGCCTCCACCCGGTCTGCGCCGGCCCCTACAAGTTCGTCGAGCGCGTCCAGCAGGACCGCATCGTGGTCGAGAAGTTCGCCGACTACTGGGACAAGGATCATGTCTATATCGACAAGATCACCTACCTGCCGATCATCGACACGACAGTGCGGCTCGCGAACCTCAGGTCCGGCGGCATCGACCTCACCGAGCGCATCCTGGCGACCGACATCCCGACGGTGAAGGCAGATCCCAAGCTCAAGCTCGACAATTCCGTGTCGCTCGCCTGGTTCGGCCTGATGATCAACCAGAACAACGGCCAGAAGTCGAACAACCCGCTGGGCAAGGACCCGCGCGTGCGCAAGGCGTTCGAGCTGGCGCTCGACCGCGACGCCATCAACCAAGTGGTCTTCAACGGCGAGTTCGTGCCGGGGAACCAGTGGGTCAGCCCGCAGAGCCCCTACTATCAGAAGGATTTCCCGGTCCCCAAGCGCGACATCGACAAAGCCAAGGCGCTGATGAAGGAAGCCGGCATCACCGGCAAGCTCTCGATCGACTACATGGTGAACAACGCACCCGAAGCACGCGCCGTCGCCGAGGTCGTGCAGTCGATGGTGGCTGAAGCAGGCTTCGACCTGAAGATCCGCGTCGTCGAGGTGGCAACCGCGCTGAAGGCCGGTGAGGACGGCGACTTCCAGCTCTATGGCTTGACCTGGAGCGGCCGCGCCGACCCGGACGGCAATTCGGTGATCTACCAGACCTGCGGCGCGCCACAGAACATGGCCAAGTATTGCGACAAGGAGGTCGACGGCTGGCACCAGGACGCGCGGGCCGCGACCTCGATCGAAGCGCGCAAGGCGATCTACCGCAAGGTGACCGAGCGGTTCCTCGACAAGGGCTGGATACTCTACCTCTACCATCCGCAGAACCTGGTCACGCATACGGTGCGGCTGGAGGGCTATCGGCCGGTCCCGGACGGCATCATTCGCGTCGTGGGGCTCAAGCTGAAATGAAGACGGAGGGGTGATGCGACGTCTTGTTCTGGCTCTTGCCTTCAGCCTGCTCGCGGCGAGCGTCCACGCCGAGACGCATCTGCGCATCGGCCTCGGTGACGATCCCGACGCGCTCGATCCGACGATGTCGCGCACCTACACCGCGCGTATCGTCTTCGCGTCGATCTGCGACAAGCTGTTCGACGTTGACGAGAAGCTGAACATCGTCCCGCAGCTGGGCCTCAGCCACGAGACCTCGCCTGACGGCAAATCGCTGACCATCAAGCTCCGGCCGGGCGTGGTGTTCCATGACGGCGAACCTTTCGACGCCAAGGCAGCGAAGTACAGCCTCGACCGCCACCTCACCATGAAGGGCTCGTTCCGCAAGCCTGAGCTGGCGCTGGTCGACAGCGTCGAGGTGGTCGATCCGATGACTATCCGGCTCCACCTCAAGAAGCCCTTCTCGCCGCTGCTCGCGCAACTCACCGACCGCGCCGGCATGATGGTGTCACCGAGGGCAGCCGAGGCGGCGGGCGACAAGTTCGCCCTGCATCCGGTCTGTGCCGGTCCCTACAAGTTCGTCGAGCGCGTCCAGCAGGACCGCATCGTCGTCGAGAAGTTCAACAGATACTGGAACAAGGACCAGGTCTTCATCGACAAAATCACCTACTTGCCGATCGTCGATGCAACAGTGCGGCTGGCCAACCTGCGCTCGGGCGCGCTCGACATGATCGAGCGGGTGCTGGCGACCGACATCAAGACTGTGCGGGAGAACCCGAAGCTCCGCCTCAGCAAGGCGGTGTCGATCGGCTGGTTCGGCCTGCTGGTCAACGTCAACAACGGCCCAGCCTCCGACAATCCGCTGGGCAAGGACGCCCGCGTCCGACGCGCCTTCGACCTCGCCATCGACCGCGAGGCCCTGAACCAGGTGGTGTTCAACGGCGAGTTCGTGCCGGGCAACCAGTGGGTCAACCCGCAGCATCCCTACTATCAGGAGAAATTCCCAGTCCCGAAGCGAGACCTCGCCAAAGCCAAGGCGCTGCTGAAGGAAGCCGGCATCACCGGCCGCATTCCGATCGACTACATGGTGCAGAATACGCCGGAGACGCGGTCGGTCGCCGAGGTCATCCAGTCGATGGTCGCAGAGGCAGGCTTCGACCTGAAGATCCGCGTCACCGAGGTCGCCACCGCCCTGAAGGAGGGCGAGAGCGGCAAGTTCCAGCTCTATCAGAACACCTGGAGCGGCCGCATCGACCCGGATGGCAACTCGATCATCTACCAGGCCTGCGGCGCGCCGCAGAACATGGGCCACTACTGCGACAAGGAGGTCGACGCGCTGCACGAGCAGGCGCGCGCGACCAGCGACCCGGCCGAGCGCAAGAAGATCTACGAGAAGCTGACCGAGCGTTTCCTGGCGAACGGCTGGATCTTCTACCTCTATCACCCACAATACCTGATCGCGCACACCGACCGGCTGGAGGGCTTCGTGCCCAACCAGGACGGCATCCTGCGGGTGGTCGGCGTCAGGCTGAAGTAGCGGCGCGGCGACCGCGACCTAAATGCCGCCGCTCGCCGCCTTTGGAGGCCGCGCCCGCACCGCCGCTTCGTTCACCTCGACACCCCAGCCCGGGCCGGTCGGCAGAACATAGTCGCCGTCGGTTATGGTCGGCGCTGTCGTAAAAAACTCGTCGCGCCATTTCACGCTGTCGATGTCGATCTCCATGATGCGGAAGTTCGGCACGGCGGCGCAGAAGTGTGCGCTTATGGCACTCGCGAGATGGCCGTAGAAATTGTGCGGGGCAACGTTGACTTCGTATACATCCGCCATCGCCGCGATCTTCAGCGATTCGTAGAAGCCGTTCCACACCACGTCGACGATCGCGGTATCGAAAGCGTACGACTCGAAATACGGCCGGAAGTCGCGCCGCTCGAGCAGCGTCTCGCCCGACGCGATCGGCACCGGCGAATCGCGGCGGATCAGGGCGATCGACTTCGGATCGTGCGCATCGAGCTCGAGCCAGGTGAGCCTAGTCGGCCCGACCGCCTCGGCGATGCGACGGAAGCCTTCGGTACGGAAGTGGAAATTGGTGTCGAGCATGATGCCGACATCGGGGCCGCAGCCCTTGCGGAAGGCCTCGACGGTCTTGGCGGCGCTGCGCGCGATGTAGTCGTCCCAGTTGCGCTCGGGGAAGCCGCGCCCGACCACGAAGCCCGGGCGATAGGCGGTGACCGTGCCGTCCGCCAGCTCGATCGCGATGTTGGTCTTGAGGCAGCGGTAACCCTTCGCCTTCACCTCAGCGCCGACCTTGGTGAAATCGGCGTAGGTCTTCACCGGCGGCGCGCCGACCAGGTCAGCGTTACGCATACGGTAGGAGCCACAATGCGACCAGTACACCGGGATGCGGTCACGGATCTTGCCGCCGAACAGCTGGTAGACCGGCACACCCAGCGCCTTGCCTTTGATGTCGAGCAGCGCGTTCTCGATCGCCGCGATCGCCTGCCGCACCACGCCGCCGCGCGACTGGGTCGAGCGTGTCGCCAGCACCGCGTTGATCCATTCCAGCGCCATCGGATCGGCGCCGATGACGTTGGGCATCATCGCGTCGATCACGCCGGCCAAGCCCGGACTGCCGAAACTCTCGTTGTACTCCGACCAACCGACGATGCCTTCGTCGGTGACGAGCTTGAGGAACGAGAAGGTCCGCCAGCCCGCGTCGCACTTGAACGTCTCGTAACTCTTGACCTTCATGGCTTCCCCCTCTCGATGTTCACGCCAAGGCTCTCAAGCCGGCCCACGTGGCTTCGGCCCCGAACGTGCGCACGTTCACGCCTCTCTCTTTGAGGGCGAGAGCATAGCGCGCGACGAGCGCCGACGCGCCGATCACGATCACCTCGCCGCCCGGCTGCAATGCCTGCCGGCCGAGCTCCTCGCCGATCAGCAGGCCGGAGAGATAGCTCGCCGATTCGGCGGGCGTCAGTCGGCCGAACAGGCCGAGCGCCCGCACGCCGAAGGCGTTGTTCAGCAGACCGTCGCTATTGTCTGCCCGCGCCACGCCGCGGCGGAAGGCGGCCTCGTCGAGCGATGCGTCGGCATCGAGCGTGCGGGCAAGGATGGAGTGTTGGGCGAACAGGCCATAGACCTCGCCGGTCATGAAGGTGCGAAAGCCCGTGACCTTGCCGCCGCGCACCGTCGCCCATTTGCTATGCGTGCCGGGCAGGACGAACAGACCATCCGCGAGCCCTGCCAGTCGCATCGCGCCGAAGATCTGCACCTCCTCGCCGCGCATCACGTCGGGCACATCGCCTTGGCGGTCGCTGAGGCCGGGAACGAGCGCGATGCGGTCGCGCTCGATCCAGTGCAGGTGCGCGGTAAGCTCATCGGGTCCGGCGGGACAGGCGACGTAGGGCGCCTCGGCCCATCCTTGCCGGCTGCCGGCCATGCCGGAGATCAGGCAGCGCATGCCGCCCTTCATCCAGTCCGAGAACTGCGCCTCGAACACGCCGGCGAAGTCGCCGTTCGGCACGTTGAGGATGCCGAGTGGCGCGCTCTTCTCTTCGAGCACCTGTCCTGCCCTGTCGAGCCGCGCGCCCCGCAGCGAGCTCGTGCCCCAGTCGACGGCGATCAGGTCGGACACGCTCGCTCCGTCAGTCGCGGGTGCACCACTCCGTCATGCGACGCATGAAGCCCTCGCAGGCGGTGATCTGCGAGGCGAGGATGAACTCGTTGGGCTGGTGCGCCTGGGCGATGTCGCCCGGGCCGCACACGACCGTCGGCACGCCGAGCGTCTTCTTGAAGATGCCGGCCTCGGTACCGTAGACGACGCTGCCTACGGTGTTGGAGCCCGACCAGTTCGCGGCCAGTGCCTTGGCATCCTCGTTACCCTCGGGCGAGAAGGCGACGGTCGAGGAGCGCACGACGGTATCGATCTTCGCCGCTGGGTGCTTCGCCTTCATCTTCGGCAGCAGCTCTTCCTTCAGCCACAGCAGAGCGTTCTCGCCCAGCATCGACAGCGGGCGGTGCGGCAGCTCGCGATAGCCCCACAGCACCTCGCACTCACGCGCCAGGATGTTGCCGGCGGTGCCGCCGACGATCGTGCCGACGTTGAAGGTCGGTGCCGGCGGCGTGAACTCACTGGTCGGCGGGAACTCCTTGTCGAGCTGGTCCTGCACCGTGTTGAGGTAGTGCACGAACTCACCGGCGAAATGGATGGCGCTGACGCCGAGATGGGTCATCGAGGAGTGCGCCTCGAAGCCGGTGAACTTGGTGACGTAC
>DASXQC010000858.1:0-11020 GCA_036493235.1 Reyranella sp. | reverse complement strand
AGCGAGGTATCTTGATCGGGCATCGTGGAAAGATCCCTCGCTTCGCTCGGGATGACACGGTGTTTTGTCACCCGACCTGCAGTCAGGACGAAGGATGCACCTCGACGCCCAGCCGTCCAAGGATCTCCGTTTGCTCGCTGTCGCTGATCTTGAGACCGGCGTAGTCGGTGAGCACGGCGAGGTTCAGGCCGGACAGGCTGGAGCCGCGAAGATCGGCGTTCGCGAGCTTCGCGCGCTCCCAGTCGACGCGATCGAGATCGCAGCCGATCAGCGTGGCGCCGCCGAGATCGCTGTCGATGAACGATGTTTCCGAGAACTTGCAGGACCGGAACTCGCAGTTCTGCATAAACAGGCCCGACAGGTCGGCGAAGCTGATGTTGCAGCCCTCGAACGAGGCTTTGGTCAGGGTCGAGCGCTTGGAGATGGCCCGCGAGAAGGTCGATTGCCGGAACTGCACGCCCCGGAAGCTCGAGTCAGTGGCATTGAGATTATAGAGGTCGCAACGCTCGAAGGTGCAGGTCGCGAGGTTGCACTTGGCGATCTCGACCGCATGGAAATCGCAGAAGGCGAAGGTGCTGCCCTTCTTCTTGTCGGCATCGAACCACGTACAGCCGTTCAGCCGCGCCTTGGCCCATATGCAGCTCGCGAACCGGCTGGGCTCGAAGCGGCAGTCGGTAAAGGACGCTTCCGTAAAGTCGATGCTCTGGAGGGTCGTGCTCTGGAAGAAGCAACGGTCGAAGCGGCTCTCCGTCAGGTCGACGCCCTCCCAGACGAGGTCCGCCGAAAACAGCAGGCCTTCGAAGGCACGATCCGCCGCCCCAATGGCCACGAGCTCTTCCTGCGTCACGGCATGCCAGGTCGAGCCTTCGGCCATGCTCAGTCGATGACCTCGTCGGCGCGCGCCAGGAGCACTGGCGGCAGAGTGACGCCGATCGCCCGCGCCGTCCGCGCATTGACCACCAGCTCGAACTTCGTCGGCTGCTCGACCGGCAGGTCGCCGGGCTTGGCGCCCTTGGCGATGCGATCGACGAAATCGGCGACCCGCGCGAAGATCGCGGGAAAGCTCGTGCCATAGGTCAGCAATCCGCCGGCGTCCGCCATTTCGCGATTGGACCACATGAGGATCGAGCGATGGCGCAGCGCAAGGTCGGCGATCTTCCCGGCCTCACGGAAGATGAAGGGCGATGTGAGCGGCAGCAGGGCGCCGCGGGCTTCCGCCGGCGCGCTCGCGAAGGCCTTTTCGTAGTCGTAGGGCGGATTGCTGAGCTCGACGCCCGCCAGGCCGATGCCGATCTTCACGGCGGCAGCCTGGATCGCCGCCCATTGATCGTGGGAGATCTGGTCCCAGAAGACCGTGATCGCCTTGAGATCGGGAAAGGCGTCCTTCAGGAGCTGCACCCGTTTCACCGCAAGCTCGATCTGCTGCATCATCAGGCCAGTCAACCGGCCCTCCGGCCGCGCCAGGCTCTTGATGTAGCCGCGGGCGAGCGGGTCGTAATCGATCGCCACCATCACGATCGGCGTGTCGCCGGGAACCGCCATCGCCGACTGCAGCGAGACCTCGGGGCCCGGCGCCACGATGATGTCGACCGCCCCGCCGGCGAACCGCTTGTACCCCTGGCGATAGTCCTCCGTGCTGTCGGCCTTCACGAGATCGAAGAGGAAATTCTCACCCTCGCGGTAGCCGAGCTGCGCCATGCGCGCAACGAAGGAGGTCCACAGGATCGACGACCGGGGCTGGCCGCTCACTCCGCCGACGCGCAACTTCCGAGCCGACGGCTGTGCGCGGGCCGCCGAGGGCCAGGCCGCGGCGCCGGCCATGAGCGTGAATTGGCGTCGGTTCATCGAACGGCGATCAGCAGGTTCCCCAGGCGATCCTGCCGGACGTTGTCGCCCGGCTCAACGACGGTCGTACAGTCGAGCTGCTCCAAAATCGCCGGCCCCTGGAACGCGGCGTCCTTCGGCAGCCTGTCGCGGGCGTAGATCGGCGTCTGATGCCAGCCATCGGAGAACCACACACGGCGCTCGCCGGCCTGTGCCGCCTTCAGAGTCGGCGCGCGCTCGGTGGCGGCGAGCGCGGCCAGCGAGATCTCTGGCCGGGCGCCGATCACGGCAGTGTGCAGGTTGACCAGCACCGGCGGGATTTCGGCCAGCTCGATGCCGAAGCGGCGCCAGTAGGCGGCAGCGAAGGCCTTGTGCAGGCCGTCGACGCCGATGTCCGGGCGCTCGACCGCGACCGACAGGATATGGCTCTGCCCCTGGAACTGCATGTCGGCGCTATAGACCGCGCGGAGCTCGCGGATCGGCACGCCTTCGTCGCGGATGGTCGCCTCGCCCTGCTCCTTCTGCTGAGCGTAGATGCCGGCAATGTCGGAGTCGCCCACGGCCGACAGGGGCTTGTTGACCGTGCGCACATAGTCGTGCCGCAGGTCGGCGACGACGCAGCCCAGCGCGTTGGTGATGCCGGGCCGCGCCGGCACGAGCACGGTCGGGATGCCGAGCTCGCGCGCCAGCGCCGTCGCATGCAAGGGACCGGCGCCGCCGAAGGCGAACAGCGCGAAGTCCCGAGGGTCATGACCTTTGGAAAGGGAGACCAGGCGCATGGCGCCGGCCATGCGGTCGTTGGCGATGCGCAGGATGGCGGCAGCCGCCGCATCGGCGTCGAGGCCGAGCCGCTTTCCGACCTTGTCCTCGATCGCAGCGCGCACGTGGTCGAGCGTCACCGGATGGTCGACGCCCAGCAACCGCTCGGGATTGAGCCGGCCCAGGATCAGGTTGGCGTCGGTGATGGTGGGCTCGGCACCGCCCTTGCCGTAGCAGATCGGCCCTGGCCGCGCGCCGGCGCTCTCCGGCCCGACGCGCAGCATGCCCGCGGCATCGACCGAGGCGATCGAGCCGCCGCCGGCACCAATCGTGTGCACGTCGACCATCGGCACGTGGATCGGCATGGCGTATTCGAGTTCCAGTTCGCCGGAGACGGTCGGGATCGCATCCTCGATCAGGCCGACATCGGTCGAGGTGCCACCCATGTCGTAGGTGATCAGGTTCGGCTGGCCCGAGACTCGGCCGGTATAGGCGGCGGCCATCACGCCCGAGGCCGGACCCGACATCACCGTGTTGACCGCCGCCTGCGCGATCAGCTGCGAGGAGATTGTGCCGCCATTGCCCTGCATCACCAGGATGTCTTTATCGAATCCCTTGGCTTTGAGTTCCGTGCGCAGGCGCTCGAGGTAGCGCGCCAGCACCGGCTGCACCGAGGCATTGACCGCCGCCGTCACACCGCGCTCGAACTCGCGATACTCGGACAGGATGGCATGACCCGGCGTCACGTAGGGGTTGGGCCATAGGCCGCGCACGATCTCGGCCGCGCGCCTCTCGTGCGCCGGGTTGATGTAGCTGTGCAGGAAATGGATGACGACGGCCTCGCAGCCCGCCGCCAGCAGCGTCTTGGCGGCGTCGGCAACGGCCGATTCATCGAGCGGCGTCAGAACCTTGCCGTCGGCATCCATGCGCTCGGGCACTTCCAGCCGCAGCTCGCGCTCGATCAGCGGATGGAACGTGCCGCGCAGGCCGTAGGGCTGCGGCCGCGTGCGGCGGCCCAATTCCAGCACGTCGCGGAAGCCCTTGGTGGTGATCAGGCCGACCTTGGCGATCTTGCGTTCGAGCAGCGCGTTGGTCGTCGTGGTCGTGCCGTGCACCACGGCCTGCAGGGTCTTCGGCTCGGCGCCAGCAGCGTCGAGCGAGGCCATGAAGCCGATCGCCTGGTTGTCGACGGTGGTCGGTACCTTGGCGAGCTTCACCTCGCCGGAGGCCGAATCGATCGCCAGCAGGTCGGTGAAGGTGCCGCCGACATCGATGCCGACCGTGAGGGTGTTTGAAGCCATGGGATCAGACCGAGAGATACTGTTCACGAAGCGAGGAATTGGCGGCGAGCTCGGCCATCGTGCCGCCGAAGCGGATCTGGCCCTTCTCGATGATATAGGCGCGGTCGGCGATCGCCTCGCAGAAGCGCAGGTTTTGTTCGCACAGCAGCACCGACAGGCCCTCTCGTTTGAGCGCGCGGATAGAGTGCGCCATCTCCTGCACGATGATCGGCGCCAGCCCTTCCGACGGCTCGTCGAGCATCACGCATCTGGGATTGCCCATCAGGGTGCGGGCGATGGTCAGCATCTGCTGCTCACCGCCCGACATGCGACCGCCCGGCCGCTCGCGCATGCGGCCGAGATTAGGGAACAGCGCGAACAGTTTGTCCGCATCCCAGCTCGGTGCGCCGCCGCGAGTGGGCTGGCGACCGACAGCGAGATTCTCCATCACCGACAACTCGGTGAAGATGCGCCGCTCCTCCGGCACGTAACCCAGCCCAAGCCGGGCGATGCGATACGGTGGCAGGCGGTCGATGCGCGCGCCGGCGAAGCTCACCTCGCCACGCGCCGGGAGCACCAGCCCCATGATCGCCTTCATCGCCGTCGACTTGCCGGCACCGTTGCGGCCCAGCAGCGCCACCACCTCGCCCGCGTTCGCCTCGAGCGACACGCCGTGCAGGATGTGCGCGCGGCCGTAGAAGGCGTGGAGGTCCTTCACCGCGAGCATCAGTGGCCGGCTCCGAGGTACACCGCCTGCACGTCGGGATTGGCGCGCACTTCGGCGGGCCGGCCGCCGGCGATGACGCGGCCGCGGTCGAGCACGACGATGCGGTCGGCCTGGCTGAACACCACGTCCATGTCGTGCTCTGTGAACAGCACGGCGATCTTCTGCGCACGCGCGAGCCGCGCCGTCAGCTCCATTAGTGCCACCCGCTCGCGCGGCGCCATGCCGGCGGTCGGCTCGTCCATCAGCAGCAATCGCGGCTGGTTGGCCAGAGCCATTGCCAGCTCGACTCGCTTGAGGTCGCCATAGGCCAGCACGCCGCACGGCCGCTCGGCCTGATCGAGCATGCCGACCTGCTCGAGCAGCGCATCGGCCTCGTTCCGCAGCGCCGTGCCAAAGCGCGACGTAATCGAGCGCAGCTTGCCGGCAGCACTGTAGAGCGCCATCTGCACGTTCTCGCGGACGCTCAGCGACGCGAAGGTCGCGGTGATCTGGAAGGTGCGGCCGACGCCCAACCGCCAGATCGCGCGCGGGGTCATCCCGGTGATGTTGCGGCCTTCGAACGCGACCAGGCCACTGTCAGGCCGGAGCTGGCCGTTCAGCATGTTGAAGCAGGTGCTCTTGCCTGCACCGTTGGGGCCGATCAGGGCCAGCAGCTCGCCGGCTTCGACGGCAAAGGCCACGTCCTCGACCGCCTGCACGCCACCGAACGCCTTGTGCAGCCCATCCACCTGCAGCACCGCGGTCATGCCGGCCGCCAGCGCGCATAGAGCGCCTTGAGCCCGCCGACCAGGCCCTGCGGGAAGACGACGACGATCAGCAGGATCATCAGGCCCAGCGCCGCCCGCCAGAAATCGGTCTCGCGCGCCAGCAGATCACGCAGCCAGGTGAAGATCGCCGCGCCCACCAGCGGCCCGGTCAGCGTGTCGACGCCGCCCAGCAGCACCATCACCAGCCCGTCGGTCGATTGCGAGATCGAGACCGACGAGGGCGAGATGCTGCCCTTGGAGAAGGCGAAGATCGAGCCGGCCAGCCCCGCCATCGTGCCGGCGAGCACAAAGGCCGCCCACTGGTAGGCCCGCAGGTCGATGCCGATCGCCTCGGCTCGCAGCGGAGAGTCGCGGCCGGCGCGCAGCACGTAGCCGAACGGCGAGAACAATGCGCGCCACAGGATGGCGATGCCGATGCCGCACAGCGCCAGCGCCATCCAGTAGTAGGCAGGCTTGCCGGAGAGCCACATCGATGGCCAGACGCCGACCAGGCCATTGCTGCCGGCCGTCAGCTCGTCCCATTGGAAGATGATCGACCATGAAATTTGCGCGAAGGCCAAGGTCAGCATGGCGAGATAGACGCCCGACAGGCGCACGCAGAACCAGCCGTAGACCACCGCGAAAAGTCCGGCGACGAACGGCGCCAGGACGAGCGCCAGTTCCATCGGCAGGCCAGCCTTCTTGAACAGCAATGCGCCGGCATAGGCGCCAAGGCCAAAGTAGGCGGCATGGCCGAACGACACCATGCCGGCCGGGCCCATGATGAAATGCAGGCTGACCGCGAACAGCGCGAAGCAGACGATGTCGGTCAAGAGCACCGTGAGGTAGCGGTCGCCGACCAACGGCACGAGCGCGAACACCACCAGCCACGCCACGACCGGCCAGCGGCGTGGTGGCCGCAGAGGCGGCGCCGCCTCGCCGACGGCGCGGGCCATCGCTGGCGCCTTGCCGAGCAGGCCGTAGGGCCGCAGGACCAGCACCACGCCCATGATCACGAACTCGACGACCAGCGTGAGCTTGGAGAAGCCGAAGCCGATGCAGAACGCCTTGGCGACGCCGATCAGCACCGCCGCCAAGAACGCGCCGGTCAGGCTGCCGAGGCCGCCGACCACCGTGACGACGAAGGCGTCGGCGATCACCGACAGGTCGAGGTCGAGGTTGGCGGGCTCGCGCGGGATCTGCAGCGCGCCGCCGAGGCCCGCCAGCGCCGCACCGACAAAGAACACCGAGGTGAAGAGCTTGGCCTGGTCGACGCCCAGCGCGCCCACCATCTCGCGATCCTGTGTCGCGGCGCGCACGAGAGCACCCCAGCGCGTCCTGGCGAGCAGCAGCCACATCAATCCCAGCACCACGGGGCCGACGACGATCAGCAGCAGGTCGTAGGCGGGAATGCGGCGACTGAGGATCTCGACCGGGAAAGCGAGGCCCGGCGCGCGCGGGCCGACCAGGTCTTCCGGTCCCCAGACGGCAAGCGCCGCGTCCTTGATCACCAGGACGATCGCGAAGGTGGCGAGCAGCTGGAACAGCTCGGGCGAGCGGTAGATGCGGCGCAGCACCACGACCTCGATCACCGCGCCGACCAGCCCGACGGCGAGCGCGGCCAGGATCACCGCACTCCAGAAGCTCATCGGCGTGCGGCCCAGCGCCTCGATCAGGCTGTAGGCGCCGTACAGGCCCAGCATGTAGAGCGAGCCGTGCGCGAAATTGACGATCCGCGTCACGCCGAAGATCAGCGACAGACCGGCCGACACCAGGAACAGCGCCGAGGCGCCGGCCAGCCCGTTCAGGAGCTGAATGACGAAGGAGGCGAAGGTCATCGCGTGGCCTTCCCCCTCCCTGCCTCCCCCGTCAGACGGGGGAGGTGGCCCGAAGGGCCGGCGGGGGAGAGCCTCAACAAAGTTGTCAGTTGGCCGGTCGCATCTTCTTCACTTCGTCATCCGACGGCAGGGCGTCCTTGCCGTCGACGAAGTGCCAGTCGGTCATGATCCCCTTGCCGTCCTTGAGGCCGATGCGGCCGACATAGGCGCCCATGGTCGACTGATGGTCGAGCGCGCGGAAGGTAATCGGGCCGAACGGAATGGTGAGCTGCAGGCCGCTCATCGCCGCGAGCAGCTTGTCCTGGTCGAGAGAGCCCGCCTTCTTGATCGCCGCCACCGCCGACATGGTGAGCGAGTAGCCGACGATCGAGCCCAGCCGCGGATAGTCCTTGTACTTGGCCTGGTAGGCCGCGAGGAACTTCTTATGCTCGGGCGTGTCGATGCCGTACCAGGGATAGCCGGTGACGTACCAGCCGACCGGCGCCTCGTCCTTCAGCGGATCGAGATACTCGGGCTCGCCGCCCAGCAGGTCGAACACCTCGACGCCCTTGAACAGGCCGCGCTGGCTGCCCTCGCGCACGAACTTGGCGAGGTCGGGGCCGAACAGCGAGGAGAAGATCGCGTCGGGCTTGGCATCGGCCAGCGCCTGCGCCACCGCGCCGGCATCGATCTTGCCGAGCGGCGGCGCCTGCTCGGCCACGAACTCGACGTCGGGCTGCTTCTCCTTCAGCAGCTTCTTGAACGCCGCCGTCGCCGAGGTGCCGTACTCGTAGTTGGGATAGACGATCGCCCAGCGCTTCTTCTTGAGCTTGGCAGCGTCGGGAATCAGCATCGCCGTCTGCATGTAGGTCGAGGTGCGCAGGCGGAAGGTGTAGGCGTTGCCGTTGTCCCAGACGATCTTGTCGGTCAGCGGCTCGCCGGCGATGAACAGCGTCTTGCGCTGCTTGGCGAAGTCGGCGACGGCCAACCCGACGTTCGACGGGAAGGTGCCGATCAGGAAGGAGACCTTCTCGCGGCTCAGCAGCTCCTCGGCGACGCGCACCGCATCGGCCGGATTGCCGTTGTCGTCGCGGCTCACGATCTCGATCTTCTTGCCCAGCACGCCGCCCGCGGCGTTGACCTCGTCGACCGCCATCTCCCAGCCCTTCTTGTAGGGATCGAGGAAGGCCGCGAAGACCTTGTAGCTGTTCATCTCGCCAATCTTGATGGTGTCCTGCGCGGCGGCCGGCAGCGCGAACGATGCAGCAGCCAGCGCCGAAACACCGGCGAGCAGACGATGGCGGGTCAGCATGAAATCCCCCTCACGGAAACGGTGAAAGCCCCTGACGCAGAGCCTAGCACCGCCTCCTCAGGACGCAAAAGAAGAGCGCGCCTGGATGCCCCAGTGCCCGTCCTGCCGGGTGACGATGTAGATCGTCTCGAAGACGCCGAGCGAGGAGCCGTCGGCCCGGAAGCGGCTGAACTTGACCTTCAGGTGGACCTTGTCCGGTCCGACATGGATCGGCGTGCGCTCGTCCCACTGGCTGCGCGCCCAGCCGTCGCCGGCACGGGCCCGAAAGTCGTCGAGCTTGTAGTCGCCGCGCTTCTGCCAGACCACGACCTTGCCGCCGGCGATCCGCACATGCGGGAAGTTGCAGGCGGCGTTGACCGCGACCTCATCGCCGCGATTGAGCCCCGCCATGTAGGCGTCGAGGGCGGCGATGGCTTTCTGAAGCGGGTCGTCGGTCATCGTATTGTCCTACCGTTCCATGTGCAGCCGACGCCGGCCAGCGATGAACGCCTCGAAATCGAACGGTCCTGCATCGCCGCTCGCCTCACCTTCTTCGAGGGCCGCCCGCAGCAAAGCGAGCCTATCGTCCTGAGCGAAGCGAAGGGCCTTGTCACCGCTTGCTATCGATGTGCTCGTTGGTACGCCATGAGATCCTTCGCTTCGCTCAGGATGACAGAGACGCCAGCGGCCCTTGAGTGAGATCGCCGCGCTGTCGATCAAACCGAGACGTCGCAGTCGACGTGCCTCGGCGAGGCCGCGGTCGAGCGCTGTGTCGACGGCGTCGCGCGGCAGGTCGCCGATCGTAACCGTGACCGGCAGGTCGCCGAGGTCGCTGTCGGGGTCGAGCTCGCGCGCAGGTCGGCGCTCGATGGCGGAATGGTCGATGTCGACGGCGTTGGCGATCAGGGTGGCGGCAGCATCGGCGGCGGCGGCCGTGCGGGCGAGCACGGTGGCGCTGTCGGCAATACCCAGCGAGAACGAGCGGCCGCCACGGCCCGAGGTGGCGATGCCGCGCACCGGACGGTCATGCGTCAGCGTCACGGCGCCGTCGAGCGCCTCAGCGAAGATGCCGGCGCGCAGGTTGTGGCCGGAGGCGAGATGGATGGCGATATCGCCGCCATCATTGACGTAGGCCTTGTCGAGGGTCCGGCCGGTCAGCATCGCCTGGAGCATCTCATCGGCCACGGCGCCGGCGACTGCCGCCATCGGCGTGATGAACACCGCTCGATGGGGCCACACCGCCTCGGCCATGCGGCGCGCGACCGGGCCCTGCAGCAGCGGATAGGCGGCGCCGATCGGACGCCGCAGGGTCGGCAACTCGCGCACCAAGGTCGGCAGGATGTCGCCGAAGCGGTCGATGGCCTGGCGATAGGCCGCCTCGACCTCAGTGGATGCGCCGAAGGCCTCGACGATCAGGTCGATCGGACCGTGCTGCAGGTGCAGACGGCCGTCAGGAAAGCGGGCGGCGATCATTCGAGCCGCACCTTGTTGCCGCGCAGCACCGATTCCAGCGTGACGGCGCGCGAGGCATAGCCGCCGAGCGCCGCGTAGTCGGACGCGCGCAGGGTGAACTCGATCGGCGCGACCAGCGCCGGCGTCGGCACGTAGCCGAAGCTCTTCTCCGGCATCTTCGCGACATCGACCATCAGCGTGATGCCGCCGCCCGGCCAGACATAGGCCGGCACGCCGCCCAGCGTGACCTTGGTCAGGGTGTCGCGCACCGAGCGCGTGAGACGCACGGGGTTCTCGGTCACGCCGGCCCGCAGCGAGCCGCCGGCACCGGCCATGAACAGCACGGTACACAGCGCGGGCTCGCAATTCTCGGCAATGCGCTCGACCACCTTCCGCACCGGCGCCGGCATCGTCGCCGGCTGCGGCTTCAATTCGTTGTCGAGCGTGAACCAGGCGGAATGCTCGCCGGTCGTCGAGACCATCAGCAGCTTGAGGCCGGGCCATGCCTGCTTGGGATCGATCTTCTCGATGATCTCCAGCGGATCGTTGACGTCGGTGCCGCCCCAGCCGAGGCCGGGCTGCGCCACCTGGAAGTAGCGGCCCGGCGTCGACCTGCGGCCGCGCACGCGGATGCCGGCCGGCTTCATGTCGAGGAAGCGGCCGCCCTGATGCTCGCTCAGTACGCCGGTGATGTGGTCGTCGACCACGATCACCTCGTCGACATGGTCCTTCCATTGCGGCGCGAACATGCCGATCGCCGCCGAGCCGCAGCCCACCCGCATGCGCTCCTCACGCGCACCGTTGACGATCGGCGGCCTGTCGGCCTGCACCACGACGGTCGAGCCGCCGTCGATCGCGAGCTCCACCGGCTCCTTGTTGCAGAGCGCCAGCAGCGCGTCGCAGGTGACGACGCCCTCCTTCTTGCTGCCACCGACCAAGTGGTGCACGCCGCCCAGCGACAGCATCTGCGAGCCGTACTCGGCCGTGGTGACGTGACCGACCGCCTCGTCCTTCACCCGCACCGCCGCCTGCTCGGGGCCGAGATAGCGGTCGGTGTCGATCTTCACCTTGACGCCGCAGTAGCTGAAGATGCCCTCGGTCACGACGGTGACCATGTCGACGCC
>DASXQC010000857.1:0-10294 GCA_036493235.1 Reyranella sp. | reverse complement strand
GCGGAAGACAGGCGCATTGCGTTCCGTGTGGGCATCAATATCGGTGATGTGATTGTTGAGCCTCATGACATCTTTGGAGACGGCGTAAATATTGCGGCGCGGCTTGAAGGCATCGCAGAACCCGGAGGCATCTGCATCTCGTCTTCTGCCTACGACTATGTCCGGGGCAAGGTCGGCGTCGAGTTCGCCGATCTGGGCGAGCAGAACCTCAAGAACATCGGCCACCCCGTCCGGGCCTATGCCGCGGTCCGTGATGGATTTGGGCCGGCGATACAGGCCGGGTCCTCAGGGCCGAGCCGGCTTTCACCGCCCCATCTTTCAATCGTCGTGCTGCCTTTCGCCAATCTCCACGGTGATCCCGAGCAAGACTACTTCGTCGATGGGGTGACGGAAAGCCTGACCACCGACTTGTCGCGCATCAGAGGCGCATTCGTGATTGCGTGCAACACCGCGTTCACGTTCAAGGGCAAAGCGCTCGACATAAAGAAGCTGGGTCGGCAACTGAACATCCGCTACGTGCTCGAAGGCTCGGTGCAACGTGGTGGCAACCGCCTTCGGGTGAACGTGCAATTGGTCGACGCCGAAACCAGCAACCACCTCTGGGCTGAGCGTTTTGACAAGCCCGTTGCCGACCTCTTTGACATGCAGGACGAAATCGTATCGAGGCTCGCCAACTCGTTGGATGCCGAACTCGTTGCCGCCGAGGCCCGCCGAGCGGAGCGTTCGCTGCATCCAGACGCGATGGACTTGGTGTTCCAGGGTCGGGCTTTGTTCAACAGGGGGTGGACGCCCGAGCACATGGCACGAGCGCGCAGTTTTTTCGAGAAGGCCATGGCGCTCAATCCCGAAAATGTCGAGGCCATGGTCGGTTTGGCGCGGGTCGATACCGTAACTGGAGCTACCCTGATGACCGACGACTGGTTGGCGCGGCTTGCGGCAGCCGAGACGGCCCTAACCAAAGTATTGTCCCTTGCACCAAACGACGCCGAGGCCCACTTCGCTCTGGGCGGCGTGCAAATTACGACGAGACGCATGGCACGGGGCATCGCTGAATGCGAGCACGCACTGGCGCTGGATCGCAATTTGGCCGGCGCTCATGCGGTCATCGGCTACGCCAAGTTTCTTCTTGGCCGAGGCGCGGAAACCGAAGCTCACATCAACGAGGCATTGCGTCTTTCTCCTCGCGACACCATGGCCCATCGATGGATGGTATGGGTCGGCCTTGCCAAGGCGCAGCTCGGTGCAGACGCCGAAGCAGTCCTCTGGATGCGCCGAGGTCTCGACGCTAACCGGAATTTCGCCCTTGCGCATTTCAATCTCGCGGCTGTGCTGGCGCGGCTCGGGGAGCTCGAAGAAGCGCGCGCCGCCGTGCAAGCGGGACTTGCGCTCCATCCAAGCTTCACCATTCGCCGCCTTCGTGATCCCACTAATGCACGAAGCGACAATCCGACCTTCCTTGCTTGGCGTGACCGGATGATTGAGGGCATGCGACTGGCCGGGGTGCCGGAGGGGTAGTCTCCGCAACGGGCCGCACTGCAGTTCCACGCTCTCAGCAAAGAGCTACTCCGCGGCGCGAGCGGTCGCAGCGACTGGCGGCGCTGGCGCGTCGTGCTTGCGGTCGATCTCGTCGAAGGTACGGCCCTTGGGCTCGAAGCCGAACGCCCAGAAGCCGATCACGCCGAGGAGGTACCACGCGGCGAAGTAGGTCAGCGCCGGGCCGAGCATGACGAGGTTGGGCGCAGCGGGTTTGATCAGATCGCCCGCACCCATGATCAGCGCCAGCCCGAGCGGGCCGATGAACTTGCCGCAATTGCCGACGCCATAGCTGAGGCCCATGCCGCTGGCCCGCAGCCGGGCCGGCCAGATCTCCGCCATGTACGGCCCGACGACCGTGTAGACGGCGCTGCCGAAAAACGCCTGCGCCACGATCAGGATGTAGAACAACGACGCGCCGGCGACATAAACATCGTGCATGTAGCCGGCGAGCACCATCAGCATGGCAGCCAGCACGCAATAGAGCGTGCCGGAACCGCGCCGCCCCAGGGGCTCGATCAGCGCCGTGATGCTGAACCGCCCGGCGATCCCCGCCATGTTCACGAAGATCATCAGGAAGGCGGCGTGCTCCGGGGTGATCTTGGGCACCAGGACGAGCACCAGCAGGGTCGGGCCCCACAGCCCGAGCGAGGCGCCGCCGGTCTGGGTCAGGCCGGTGAGACATCCGGCGGCGACCAGCCGTGGATATTTGAACAGCTCGACCCAGCGCGTTTCTTGGACGACGGGCACCGCTGCCGGCAGGACGATCTCCCTGGGATCGATCATGAGCGCCCAGGCCAGCGACCGCCGCGCTTCTTCAGGACGCCCCTTGAGCACCAGCCAACGCGGCGACTCCGGCACCCACCAGCGGATCATGAGCACCAGGACGAGCGGCACCAGGCCGACCAGGAACAGGCCGCGCCAGCCGACGATCGGAAGCAGCTGCCAGGCCGCAAAACCGGCCAGCATGCTGCCGCCAGGCAACAGCGTCGTGATGAGCGCGCTGACCCAGCCGCGCTTGTGGGCAGGGATGAACTCCTGCACCAGCGGCAGGTCGATCGTGAAGATGCCCGAATTCCCGACACCGACGAGGAAGCGAAAGAACATCAGGAAGAGCCAGCCCGGGACGAAGCCATCGGGGCCCGGCGTGAAGACCATCACGCCCGTGGCGAGCGAGATGGTGATCGCCGACAGGATGAACACCGTGCGCCGGCCGATCCGGTCGCCGAGCCAGCCCCAAAAGAACGCGCCCGGAACCGCGCCGAGCCCGGAGGCCAGCAGGATCCCGCCGCCCTCCCAATAGGTCAGGGACCATTGTTTGGTCAGCGCCGCCGTGACGTATCCGATCAGGAAGAAATCAAAGAAATCGAGCAGATCCGCCACGTTGGCCGTGCAGATCAGCTTCCACTGGTTTGCCGTCAGCTTCTTCTGCTGTTCCAAGAGCTCGATCATGACGCTCCTCCGCTGGCCGGCGGATCGCGAAATGAACGCTGCGCGACGCTCTTCTCTGGTGTGCGTGACTGGAAGCTACGCGTGACTGGTGACGAAGTACCCAACCGTCAATCGGTGGTCGCAACCGCCAGCGAAAATCGAGCGTAACATCTTCGCTGGGAGCACGGCACTCCAGTGCCGCTCTTTTTCTTCTGTCCCGTAAATATAAGTGCAGCGAGCCCAGCTTGCGATTACTGGGCAAAGTGGGCTTGTGAACCTGAACGACCCTGGAATGCAGTGCTTCAAGCCCTCGACGATGGGCAATAGACGGCGATTCGATGCCGGTGAATCGCGGCTTTCACTCGCGGCCATTGCCCGTAATAGGTCCCGCTGACCCCAGTCGCTATCCTGCGTGCCTCTTCATTCGTGCAGGAGCTTCGTTCGTGAAAATCGGTGATGCTGCCAAAAACGGCTTTAACGGTCGTAAACGGTCAAGACCGCTGCTTGAGCGCCGCCATCACCGCGTCCTTGCGCGGGATCGGCGTCACGGCGCCGTAGCCGGTGGTCGAGATCGCTGCCGCTACGTTGGCGTAACGCGCCGCGGTCTCGGGGTCGTCGCCCTCAAGCAGGCGCGCGAGAAATGCGCCGTCGAACGTGTCGCCGGCGCCGGTGGCGTCGACCGACTGCACGCGATGCGGCGCAATTCGGACGCGCCGGTCGGGGAAGGCAAGCAGGGCACCTTCGCTCGCCATCTTCAGCGCGACCATCGGAGCGCCGAGATTCAGGTAGAAGTCGGCGATGTCGTCGGCCTTCTCGAGGCCGGTGAGCTGCTGGGAATCGTCGAGGCTCGGCAGGGCGATGTCGCACTTCGCGATGGTGGCATGGATGTGCCGCCTCGCCGTCTCGAGGTCCCACAGACGGAGCCGCAGGTTGGTATCGTACGAGACCTTCACGCCGGCGGCGTGCGCGATGTCGATGGCGCGGTCGCACGAGTCGCGGCCGTCGGCGCTGATCGCCTGGCCGATCGCCGAGACATGCAGGAAGCGGGCGCCGGCGATGTAGTCCTGCGGCAGGTCGTCCGGCTTCATCAGCGACGCGGCCGAGCCCTTGCGCAGGTAGTCGAACTTGTGGCCGGCGGGCCCGTGCGTCACGAAGCTGACGCCCGTGGGCGCGGTCGGATGTCGCGTCACCTTCGAGGCGTCCAGGCCTTCACTCTTCCAGAGGTCGAGGAAGGCGTCGCCCATCCAGTCCTGACCGAGGCTGGTGAGGTAGCCAGCGGTCGCGCCCTGGCGGATCGCGGCAATCGCACAGTTCTGGGAATCGCCGCCGAAGCCCTGCAGCCACGTACGGCCGTCGCCTTCCTTGGGCCGGTTGAATTCGATGAGCGGCTCGCCGATGGAGACGATATTGGGAGAGGTGGACATGGTGCCCGAGGTTTCCCATGGTGCCGCACCGCACTCAAGGGAGGACGACATGGCTGAAGAAAACAACAAGCCGAGCGGCCCGGATCTGACCCAGGGCGTTCCCCTTTCCGATATCGCCGACGGCGGCATGCTGCTCGGCCATGTGGATGGTGACGAGGTCCTGCTGGCGCGCCGCGGCGGCGAGGTGTTCGCGGTGTCCGCGCATTGCAGCCACTATCACGGGCCGTTGGCCGAAGGGCTGATGGTCGGCGACACCGTGCGTTGCCCCTGGCACCACGCCTGCTTCAGCCTGCGCACCGGCGAGCCGGTGCATCCGCCGGCGCTGAGCCCGATCGATTGCTGGAAGGTCGAGCATCGCGGCAACCATGTCGTCGTGAAGGACAAGCACGAGCCGAAATCCTTCGCGCGGCCCAAGCCGGTGGTGGCGGCGCCGGAGAAGGTCGTGATCGTGGGCGGCGGCGCGGCGGGTTTCGCGGCCGCCGAGATGCTGCGGCGCCAGGCCTACAAGGGCAGCATCGTCATGCTGAGCGACGACGAGGCGTCACCGGTCGACCGGCCAAACCTGTCCAAGGACTATCTCGCTGGCAACGCGCCAGAGGAGTGGATCCCGTTGCGCGGTGACGACTACTACAAGGACAATGGCATCGACCTGCGCCTGAAGGCCAAGGTCGCCGCGATCGATCCGAAGGCGCGCGAGGTGTCGCTCGGCAACGGCAGCAAGGTTTCGTACGACCGCCTGCTGCTGGCGACCGGTGCCGAGCCGGTGCGCCTGCAACTGCCGGGCGCGGACTTGCCGCACGTCCATACGCTGCGCTCGCTGGCCGACAGCACCGCCATCATCGCTCGGGCCAAGGAGTCCAAACGTGCTGTCGTCATCGGCGCGAGCTTCATCGGGCTCGAGGTAGCAGCCTCTCTGCGCGCGCGCCAGATCGAGGTCCATGTCGTGGCGCCGGAGAAGCGGCCGATGGAGCGCATCCTCGGGCCGGACATGGGCGATCTCGTGCGCAAACTGCACGAGGAGAAGGGCGTCATCTTCCATCTCGAGGATTCGCCGGTGGCGATCGAGGGCAAGCAGGTGAAGCTGAAAAGCGGCGGGTCGCTCGACGCTGATCTCGTCGTGATGGGTGTGGGCGTGCGGCCGCGCACCGCGCTCGCCGAGCAGGCCGGCCTCAAGGTCGATGGCGGCGTGGTCACCGACACGTTCCTGGAATCGAACGTGCCGGGCATCTTCGCGGCGGGCGACATCGCCAAGTGGCCCGATCCGTACAGCGGGCAGGCGATCCGGGTCGAGCATTGGGTGGTGGCCGAGCGGCAGGGCCAGACGGCAGCGCTCAACATGCTGGGCTTCCGCGAGCGGTTCGGCGCCGTCCCGTTCTTCTGGAGCCAGCACTACGACGTGCCGATCAACTACGTCGGCCACGCCGACAAGTGGGATGCGATCGAGGTCGAGGGCGACATCGCCGGCAAGGACTGCCTGGTCCGCTACAAGCTGAAGGGCAAGACGATGGCCGCGGCGTCGATCTACCGCGACGTGGCAAGCCTCGAGGCCGAGGTGGTCATGGAGCAGGAGACGGCTTAGGGTTTCTCTCATTGGACCGCGCGCATCCTGCGCGCTCATGAGCGGGCTGGAAGCCCGCGGTCCAATGAGTGCCGGTCCGATGACGGTTTGGAGGAAGGCAATGGCCGATAACAAGAAGAGCAACGGCACCCGCCGCCTGCGCAGCCGCGAATGGTTCGACGCACCGGGCGATCCGACCATGGCGTCGCTCTATCTCGAGCGCTACATGAACTTCGGCCTGACCCTGGGCGAGCTCTACACCAGCAGCCGGCCGATCATCGGCATCGCCCAGACCGGCAGCGACCTCTCACCCTGCAACCGGCATCACCTCGACCTGGCGAGCCGCGTGCGCGACGGCATTCGCGACGCCGGCGGCATCCCGATCGAGTTCCCGGTCCATCCGATCCAGGAGACCGGCAAGCGTCCGACCGCCGCGCTCGACCGCAACCTCGCCTATCTCAGCCTGGTCGAGAGCCTGTATGGCTACTTCTTCGACGGCGTTGTGCTGACCACCGGCTGCGACAAGACCACGCCGGCGATGATCACCGGCGCCTGCACGGTCAACATCCCGTCAATCGTGCTGTCGGGCGGCCCGATGCTCGACGGCCACTATGCCGGCGGCCTCGCGGGCTCGGGCACTATCGTGTGGTACGCACGGCAGGAACTGGCGGCCGGCCGCATCGACATGCCGACCTTCATGAAGTGGGTCGCCGACAGCGCGCCCAGCGTCGGGCACTGCAACACGATGGGCACGGCACTGTCGATGAACTCGATGGCCGAGGCGCTCGGCCTGTCGCTGCCGGGCTGCGCGGCCATTCCCGGCCCGTACCGTGAGCGCGGCCAGATGGCGTACGAGACCGGCAAGCGCATCGTCGACATGGTGTGGGAGGATCTGAAGCCGTCCGACATCCTGACGCGCGAGGCCTTCGAGAACGCGATCGTCGCGGCGAGCGCGCTCGGCGCCTCGACCAACTGTCCGCCGCACGTGAATGCGATCGCGCGGCACATCGGCGTCGAGCTGAACAATGCCGACTGGGACAAGCTCGGCTACGACATTCCGCTGCTGGTGAACTGCATGCCGGCCGGCAAGTATCTCGGCGAGGCGTTCCATCGCGCGGGTGGCGTGCCGACGGTGATGCGCGAGCTGCTGGCCAAGAACAAGATGCACGCCAATGTCATGACCGTGACCGGCAAGACCTACGGCGAGAACCTCAAGACCGCCAAGCCGGCCGACGGCGAGGTGATCAAGACCTACGACAAGCCGATGCTGGGGCAGGCGGGCTTCGCCGTGCTGTCGGGCAACCTGTTCGACAGCGCGATCATGAAGACCTCGGTGATCTCGCCCGAGTTCCGCCAGAAGTATCTCGAGAAGCCGGGCGACAAGGACGCCTTCGAGGGCACGGCGATCGTGTTCGAGGGGCCGGAGGACTATCACCACCGCATCAACGATCCGTCGCTGCCGATCGACGAGAACAGCATCCTGTTCATCCGCTACACCGGCCCGGTCGGCTATCCCGGTGCAGCCGAGGTGGTGAACATGCTGCCGCCGGACCGGCTGGTGAAGGGCGGAGTGTTGCTGCTGCCGTGCGTCGGCGACGGCCGGCAGAGCGGCACGTCGGCCAGCCCGTCGATCCTCAATGCCTCACCCGAGGCGGCGGTCGGCGGCGGCCTGGCGCTGCTCGAGACCGGTGACAAGGTGAGGGTCGATATCGGCAAGCGCACCGCCAACATCCTGATCACCGACGAGGAGCTGGCCAAGCGGAAGGCGGCGTGGAAGCCCAACATCCGCGAGAGCCAGACGCCGTGGCAGGAGCTGCAGCGCAAGTACATCGGCCAGCTCGCCTCGGGCGCCTGCCTCGACTTCGCGGTCAACTATCAGAAGATCGCCCAGACCAAGGGAGTGCCCCGGCACTCGCACTAAGCCGCGGGGGCTGCGCCGCGCTTATCGGAAGAGGCGCTGCTCGATGGTGACGGGCAGGTCGGCACGGTTGATCAGCACGATCGCCCACGGCGAGGTCGGCGGCCCCATCGGCGGCGGGGGCGGCCGGCTGACCACCGGCGGCGGGCCCGGCTGCACGAAGCCGCTGGCGCCGCCCGGAGCGAAGTTGTTAGCCACGCCGTAACTCGGGGGGCCGGCCGACAGTGCGCGCGAGGTCGGCTCCATGCGCACGGGCGGCGGGGGAGGCGGCATCGTGCGCTGCGCCATCATGTAGGCGGGTGGCCCGCGCTCCTCGAACACGAGCATGATGCGATCGCGTCGGCGTACGGCCTGCAGCACGTTCACGCCGTAGCCTGGCCCGTTGCGCAGGCCGAGGAAGATGCCGACGGCGTGGAAGCGGCCAGGCTCGAAGACGTCAGGGGCGTGGGCGCCGACGCGGGCCCACAGGCTGCGCCATTCGGCCATGGTGTTGGCGACAACCTGGTCCGGCTGGCGCATGAAGGAGGAGGTGCCTTGCCATTGGTGGAACTCGATACTCTGCGCCGATGCGCCCGCGGCGACGCCGGCTACGGCGACGACCAGCGTCGAGATCAGGGTCTTGATCTTGCACCACACGCGAGCAGCTCGTTCCCAACTTGGCATGTTGATCAGGAAGCCCAAACCACCATTATAGTTTGGCTCAATTGCGGCGGGAGGCGCCGGCCATCGTGCACCTCAAAGGCGATTTCGGGGCGGTGATGCGCAAAAGCCACAGTCCTGCAGGTGCCCTGTACGGGCGTGCCCCTATCCGAGGGTGGGCGTATGCTGCACTGCATGAAAGCGGGGATGGACGATAAGTCGGCGGTGCCCGGCGACCAGGCGGTCGCGCAACGGGTCCTGGATCATATTGCGAATGGCACCACAGATATTGGCGAGCGGGTCTGGCGCGAGCCGGTCGAGAATTACCGCAATCCCGAGCGGCTGCAGGCTGAGCAGAGCTTGCTGCGCCGCACGCCGACGCCGTTCTGTCCCTCGGCAGCGCTGCCGGAGCCGGGCTCGTTCGTGGCGCGCGAGGCGGCCGGCGTGCCGCTGGTCGTGGTGCGCAGGACGGACGGGGAGGTCCGCGCCTTGCGCAACGCCTGCCGGCATCGCGGCATGCAGGTCGCGAGCGGCACGGGTTGCACGCGGGCTTTCACCTGCCGCTATCACGGCTGGACCTACAACCTCGAAGGCAAGCTGCGGCACATCCCGCACGAGGCGGGCTTCCCGGGCTTCGACAAGGACGCGCATCCGCTGGTGCCGGTGACGGCGGTGGAGCGTATGGGCCTGGTGTTCGTGACCCAGGACGAGCCGGCGCTCGACGGCGATCCACTCGGTGGCCTCGACCGCCTGATCGCAACCGACCAGCGGCTGTTCGCGACGGCTGAGCGCGACTTCGACGTGAACTGGAAGATCTTCCTGGAGAGCTTCATCGAGGGCTATCACATCAAGAGCACGCACCCCGAGAGCTTCCTGCCCTACGGCTTCGACAACCTGAACGTGATCGACCTGTTCGGCCGCAACAGCCGGGTGACCTATCCCTTCAAGCGCATCCAGAAACTCGCCAAAGTGGCCCCGGCCGAGCGGCGGGTCGAGGGGCTGCTGACCTACGTCTACCACCTGTTCCCGAACGTGCTGGTCACGGTGCTGTCGCGCCACACCAACGTCGTGGTGCTGGAGCCGCTCGCCGTCGATCGCACGCGCCAGTTCACCTACACCTTGACCAACGGCGGCGGCGACGATCCGGAGGCGCTCAGCGAGGCCAAACGCGACGCCGAGTTCGTCGGCAACACCGGCGCGCAGGAGGACCGGGCGGTGGTCGAGGCGATCCAGCGCGGGCTGTCGAGCGGCGGCAACAGCCACTTCACCTTTGGCCGCTATGAAAGCGCCATCGTCCACTTCCACCGGACGCTGACGTCGGCGCTTGCCTAGTTACGAGCGCTTGGCCTTGTCCGAGGCGTTGGTCGACTGAATCTGCTCGCGGACGCGGCGCCAATCATCCTCGCCATAGGCCATCAGGCTGGAGAAGGTGCCGTTGCCCATGATGCCCATGCCGCCGTCAATCGCGATGACCTCGCCGTTGATATAGGCGACCTCGTCGCTCATCAGAAACGCCGCCATGTTGGCGAGCTCGGCGGGCCGGCCGACCCGGCCCATCGGGTTGCGCGCCTTGTATCGATCGTCGTCGCTCTCCCTCATCGGGTTCAGCCGCGCCCACGCGCCTTCGGTGGGGAAGGGGCCGGGCGCGATCGCGTTGAGGCGGATACCATGGCGGCCCCATTCGACGGCGAGGCTCTGGGTCATCACCGCAACGCCCGCCTTGGACATTGCCGAGGGCACGACGAACGGGCTGCCGGTCCAGACCCAGGTGGTGAGGATGCTGATCACGCT